>NZ_JBLZFY010000221.1:0-2373 GCF_050753365.1 Geminocystis sp. CENA526 | reverse complement strand
GATTAATAAAATAAATCTTTCCAAATTTAGCTTAATGGTAAAAGTGAACAAAATCGACTATTTCCTGATAACATCAAAAATATTTAACGGAAAAAATTACCGAACCATCCACACTGATTACACAGTTCAGCTATTTCTGGATATTGATTGGCTGTCGATTCTAAGGGCGTTACGATCGAGCTATCACCAATATCGATTCCATTTTCAATCATTAGCAGAGTTTCTTGTTTAGCTGAGTTAACTAAATTCTCTAGGTTAATTTGAGGGATAATAGTTTGATTCATAATTAGAAATTTATGGACTAAATTTATAATCAACACTAATATAATAACCTGAGTTCCATCAGATTATTTGTAAATAGTCAAACTATCGAAATTTAGTTACTTTGATAAAATCTGAATCAACTATTATTAAATAATGATTCTTTTGCACTGTATAAGACCTTAATTCTATTTGAGTTGAACCATCAGGATAATAGTAAGTATTTTGACCCACCAAAGTAAGGGTATCTACTGTTTGAATAGTTGTCTGTAAATTATCAACGGTGACTTGGACAAATTGATCAAAAAAACTAGGATTAAATACATCAGATAATTGAGGTATATAATATTTTTGAGCCTCCTGATAATTTTTAGCCGATAAAGCCGAATAAAGATTTTCTATTACTAAACGTTCTTGACTACCATCACTGACAATGAGCGTCTGTATATTCTCTTGCGGTTTTGTAGGTGATGGCGGAGGAGTCACTTCCTCCCTAACTTGTTGTTGTTCTAGTTGATTTTGGTTTTGTATTAAGGAAAAAATAATTGTTATTCCTGACAGAAATAAACCTAATAGCACACCCAGAATAGTATTTTTTCGTCTGGTTTTAGCTTCAAGTCTTTCTTTTTGTAATCTTTGAAAATCTTGTGTCTCTTTTTCTTTCAGTTTACGTTCAGCTTCAATTCTAATTTGCTTTTCTATGTTGATTTTTTCATTATAATCTCGTTGACGTTCTTCCTCTTGTTTTATTTTTCTTGCAGTTTCAAGTTGTTGTCGTTCTAACTCTAATTGTTTTTGTTTTTCAACTTCCAATCTTTTTTTCTCAAGATGTTGATTTTCCGATTCAGGGAATTGCTGACTTTTCTTTCCCTCATTGGTTTGAGGAGAAACGTTAAAAGATGAGGAATGTTTAGTTTCTTTTAACTCGGATTCGGTTACTACTCCTAACGCTAAAGCCCAAGTTTCCACTGCCCATTGAGACGCTTCTTCTTGAAAACTAAGATCCATTAATTTTTTTTTCGATCGAGCTAAAATAGACTCTTTCGGAGTTCCCTGACTGATATTGAGCAAATCAGTAGCTATTCCCTCATAGAGTGCATCTATTAAAACTTTAATTTCAGCTCGATATTCACCGCAATAGTCTAGTAAAAAGCCCTTACAACGAGAAGGATTATTACATAAATTACTACCTTGTTCTTTGATTATTTGGATTAATTTTTCTCTAGGTAAATTATTCATGGCTTTTGACTCCGATGATAAACTTGAGTAGCAAAATTTTGAGAACGATGAGGAGAAAGTTGACGGGCTTTTAAAATAGCCGCCACTAAAAAAATATAGGCAAATATTCCAGAAATTCCTAAAACTAGAACAGCATTCGATCGTGAAAGGGAAGCGGAGGCATTCCAAAAACTATGAAGTGAAGCGGAAGTTAGCCAACCTATTGCTAATAATAGCCACCGTTTTGATGGTTTCATCATCGCTAAACCAATAAAATAACCAAAATAGCCACTATAAGCCATGTGTCCAAACACTGAGCCAATAATACGAGGAATTAATAACTGAAGTCCAATGGATAAATCCTCCGTTTCATTAATAATAGTTGGAACATACTGTCCTAACGTTTCAAAAAGAGTAAAACCGAGTGCCGAAGCCGCCACCATGACGATACCATCTAATGGTTCAGTTACTCCCATCTTTTCACGCCAAGGCGATTGCAGTTTTGAGCTAATGGCAATAAGAATAAATACGGGTATAGCTTTTGCCAATTCTTCTGCTAATCCAGCCCCGAAAAAGTTGGCAATTAAATGAGAGAAAAAATTGGCATCCTCTGGTAAATTAAATACATCTCCGGGTAAAATATCCCTAAATACGATCGAAATCACCAGAAAAATGGGACTAATTAATAAAATCATTTGACTGACGGCAATCAAAATTAATAACCACCACGATTTATTTTTCCCACATAAATAATAGATAAAATAGTAACCTAGCCCTCCAAGATATATAGCCAATAAACTACTAAAAGTTCCAAAATGACCGATCGAAGCAAATAAACCAATAACAAAAATTACAGTTAAAACACCTAGAATAATAAACCCTTTAGTTAATAAT
>NZ_JBLZFY010000220.1:0-2435 GCF_050753365.1 Geminocystis sp. CENA526 | reverse complement strand
GTTCACTTCCTGCTTCACCGAATCCCTAATAGACTTGCCATTAAGTTGGTTTGACTCTCCACAGGCTTTACTTTCCGACAAGCTATCGGTAGTTGGATATAACTCCAAATTAATACTAGCATTCAGATCACGATCGATCTTTAAACCGCAATTTTCACACTCATAAACTCTCTTTGAAAGAGGCATTTTTTGTTTATTTTGACAGTTTGAACACAACTGAGATGAAGGATAAAATCGATCGGCAACAATCAATTTTGAACCGTACCATTGTGTTTTATATTCTAGCTGTCGTCTCAACTCATAAAAGCCACAATCAGCTATAGCACTAGCTAGTCGATGATTTTTAAGCATTCCTGATACATTCAAATTCTCAATCACAATTTCGCTGTGGTTTTTAGCTAACCATGATGTTAATTTATGAATAGAATCCCTTCTTATTTGGACTACTTTTTTATGTTGTCTAGCCAATTTTACCTGAGTCTTTTTACGGTTTTTACTCCCTTTTTGTTTTCGGGCTAAATTTCTCTGCAATCTTGCTAACCTTTTCTTATGTTTACGGTAGGCTTTTCTATTTTCAAATACCGTTCCATCACTACAAGTAGCCAAAGAATTAATCCCAATATCCACACCTATTTTTTCTCTTATTTTAGGAGTATTTGGTATCTCTAACTCGTATTTAAAAGAGATAAACCATCTATCAGCATGACGAGAAATTGTGACATTTTTAGGAGTGACAGCAGGTAAATTTTCATAGACATTAACCCATCCTATTCTTGGTAATTTAAACCGATTCCCACTAACCTTAATTGAACCTTCTAAATAGAAGCTATCGTGATGTCCTTTCTTCTTAAATTTAGGTTTTTTAGTGTGTTTATGAATCAACCAATTTTTAAAAGCCGTAGCTAGATTTCTCAAGGCTTGTTGAGGAGAACATTTTGACACTTCATAGTACCAAGAATAAATAGGTTTTACCTCTGCTACTAATCTTTTATGTAAATCAATAGCACTAGGTAATTTTTCTCCTTTTTCTAAGGCTTGAAAACAAATAGCGAGTCCCCAATTATAGGCATGACGAGCAACTCCAGCGTGTTTTGCCATGAGAGTTTTTTGTTTATGATTTAGTTTTAGTTCTGTTCTAAAGCTCACGAGTGGCACTTCTCAAATCCTCCATCAATTTACGATTTTTATGACTACGAGAACCATATAATCTAGCACTAAAAACAGTAATCATTTCCAGCACATCACTAGCTAAATCTTCTTCAAAACTAGAATCCTCCGTACGATTAATAATAACAACTTAAGTCATATCTACGATGACCATTAGCGGTACGTTCAGGAATCAAAATACCCTCAGTCTCCCACCTTCTCAATGTTGAGGTACTAACACCTTTTAGTTTTGCGGCTTCAGAAATAGATAACTTACTCATTATTTAAGTTTAGCATTATAAATGAGTAATTTTAAAAAGAATTAAGTAAATTTTTGTTAACTGTTGTTAGCCCTTCGATTTCATCGAACTTAGATCGAATCTCTACACTTTTGATAATCCTAATTTAATAAGATCGAATTATAATTTACCTTCTATTTTTTGTTGAATTAAGTTTTTAATTTGTTGTTTACCTTCTTCTGTATTTTCAAATTTATATTTAATACCACTACGGCGACTCATCAAAACCCTTAATGCTTCGTCATCATCTTTATTGCTTAATACATAGGCTCTTAATTCGGCTTTTGTCATGGTTTTAAAATTAGTTTTCATTTGGCAAAAACTCCCAATTTCCATCTGAATATATGATAATTTCAATATTTTCTCCCTCCAAAATGTAAATCTCACCTTTTAACTTATCAAAACGAAATAAGACTATATCTTGATAAAAATCGGAAAGATTTTGGCAAATTTGCACGGATTTAATTGCTTGTTCAACAGTTACAAAATTCAATTAGCCTCCATAATCAATTATTCGAGTCATAATTAACACCTATGATGATAAACATATAAACATTATAAAATATTTTAGGAAAAAGTATTCTTGGTTAAATTAGGGGTTGCTTTTGGTGTTTGTGTTAGCATAATCAATATAACTAAACTGCTGGTAACTTAAAATTATGGTTTATTTATCAACACCTTTAGAGTTAGAGTTGCAACTAAATGATGAGCAATTTTTTGAACTTTGCCACAAGCATAGAGATTTAAGATTTGAACGCAATGCACAGGGAGATTTAATTATTATGGCACCCACGGGAGGATTAACAAGTAATCGTAATGCTGATTTAATCTATCAATTAACGGCTTGGAATCGACAAAAAAAATTAGGTAAAGTGTTTGATTCTTCTGGTGGTTTTAAGTTACCAAATGGGGCAAATCGATCGCCAGATGCTTCTTTTATTACTTTAGAAAAATGGCATAGTTTAACTCCTTCTCAACAGGAAAAATTTT
>NZ_JBLZFY010000219.1:0-2483 GCF_050753365.1 Geminocystis sp. CENA526 | reverse complement strand
GCAATATAGGTAGTATCACCAAAAGCAGAAACATTGGGCATTTCTACAAAATAAGCTACCCAATCACCCTCATCATCTTGAAAAAGGGTAATGGTAAAACCATCAAAATCATGTTTTTTTGTTTGTGACATCTTATTTTTCCTCTAATTCTAAAGTGAGAAACTGTTTTACTTGATAGGCTTTTGCCTTACCGTTTTTAGTAGGTTGAATAGATAAACGTGCTTTTTGGGTGGAATACCAAATGCGATGACCTCCTTGTCTGATGATCAAAAATCCAATCATATAAACTTAATAAGGTTTCAAATTCATCAAAACTTAAGCCTTTAGGATTATTTTTGGCTTTATCTAATAATTTTTGCCTTCTACTCATAAATAATACTAAATTTTTTGGGTGAGCAAAAGCCCACCATTTTTTGAGAAATTAAGCAACTTGTAACTCATCAGTTAAATTTCGAGGCTGTGGGAGAGTTTTGCCAACTTCAAGATACCACTCAATTAAACTTTCAATAACTTCTTGTCCATGTTTTGCCGCTTCCTCATAAGTCTCACCATGAGTATGAAATTCTTGAAAAGAAAAATCAGGTAAATGCACTAAATAACAGTTATCTTCTTCACTCCATTGAATCACCATACTGTAATGATTATTCATTTCAATTCCTCCAATTTTTTCAATCTTTTTTCTACTGCTTTCTCTAAATATAATCTAGCATCATCACTATCTTTACCTGATATTGTAATTGGTTCATCAAGTATGAGCGGATGAGTCCAAAATGTGTGACTTCCTTTTCCCTGACGATAAGTAAATCCAGCTTTTAATAACATTTTTTTCAATTCTCTAACTTTTTTCGGCATTTTTAATACATGATTATCTTTTTCGATTTAATATTAAATAGATTATTTACTTTTGACATATCCTAGTTATGACTATCAGTCAACTTATTGTTATTTTCATTGTAATAAATAACAGTTATATTTTTTTAAAATAAATCATTAAATATAGTTATAAATTATAGAGTCTTATTTCTAGTGAATCATAATTGTCAATGTTGGTTAAATATTCTTCATAGATTTTGATTAAATCTTTTACCGATACTTCCTTGATTTTTATGTTATTTATGGTTTTTATATGTTTACTTGTGCCTTGAGTAATAATCCATACTTGTTTATTATAATTAATAAATTCTTCTTTAATTTTATCAGAAATATGAATACTACCTTGTTCTAACTGATTACAGTAATTATTTATTTGTTCATATTTATTTTGTTCAATATTACTTATTCTTAATGTACAATCATAGATAACTGCTAAATTTCCAATCTTAAAAAAACCATCTGCTTTCCCCGCCTGTATTTGTCCCAAAAAACTATAAATTTTATTAATTCCTAATAGTTTTAATAAAGAATAAGTATATTTTTCAAATTCTTGCCAATTTTGAGTAGAAACTAATTTACAAAAAAAAGGAGGATTTAAATCTAAACTATTATTATTTTCTTCAATCTTATTTTCAATAATATTAGTATTTTTACTTAACTTTTGATTTAATGCAAAACAAACTAAATCATCAAAAATTCTTAAAAATTCTGACATTTCGTCTTCAAAAACTCTAATTTTAGCGCCTATAAATTCATCACCTACTTTTTTTCTCTGATCAATAATAATATATTTAGAACCATTTTTTGCTTCTTTTACTTCAAAAAAATAATGATGAGAACCAGTAAAATAACGTTCTTTTTTTAATAATTTTCTTTGTTCTTGTGAATACCAATTTTGATTATCATTCATAAATTATCACTTTAAATATTATGATTAATATTTCTTTTTATTAGTTTGTAGGGCGATACACACCCCACTAAAACCTCATCTAAGCACTAAAATATTTAGCCATTAGATGATAACAAACGGATTAATTATTTTTAAGATATTCCCTCAATACTTTATTAATTTCTGTTTGATGATCAACTTCATTTTGTTTATACCAATGGACAATTTCAGCATCAAGAGAAAGAGTTAGAGATTGTTTTTTAGAGGATTGTAAACCACGTCTAACGATCGAATTTTTAGCCATTTCTGGGGTAATTTCAGGGCAATCAGAAAAATCAATATTCTCATCAGTCATTGATTCTAGTTTTTCCCAATCAGTCATAGATTTCATTGAAGTAGATTCGTTGCTCATTTTTTGTTGCTTTTCGTGCTGATAAATTCTAATTTTATTACCTATTTCTGTGTAAACAACGACAATTAATAAATTAGACTACGATCGCACTCTCTTTAAAAGATGAAACTACTGGAATTGTTTCCCCATGTTTAAGATAACTTTCCTTGACTCCTTGCCAAGCAATTTCTAATTCATCGATAGCAATATAGGTAGTATCACCAAAAGCAGAAACATTGGGCATTTCTACAAAATAAGCTACCCAATCACCCTCATCATCTTGAAAAAGGGTAATGGTAAAACCATCAAAATCATGTTTTTTTGTTTGTG
>NZ_JBLZFY010000218.1:0-2529 GCF_050753365.1 Geminocystis sp. CENA526 | reverse complement strand
ATTAGTATCGGGATCATCTATATCAGACATTAACACAATTACACGCACCCGTTGAGGTTTTGTAACCTCTAAACTCTGATCAAGATTTAACTGTCCTTTTTCATCAATAGTGGCTGTTACTTCTATGGCTTTCATCTTATCTGTATTTTATTTACTGGTAATATGACTATAAATTATATTCATTTTTTCGGCAACTCTAATCATCATCATCGGCGGAGAAATACTCGATCGAAAATCCTCTAATTTTTCGGGGTTATCACAAAGGGATTGGATTGCTTTCGTCCAAGATGATACCGAACTAGCCTCCACTAATAAACCATTGACATTATCGGTAACTAATTCCCCTATTCCGCCTAAATTTGAGCCAATAACAGGAATTTGAGCAGCGAAGGCTTCTAATATCACCATCGGACCAGTTTCTAACCATTGGGAAGGTACGGCTAAAACATGATATTTTTTCATTGTCTCTACTACTTGGGAAGCAGGAACAGGATTTTTGATAGTGATACGTCGATCGTTCTCTATTAAACTGTTGATAGATTCTTGATAGGCTGATTTTCCTTGAGAAATACCATAAATATCTAAGGTGACATTAAGTTGGGGTTTTTCTGCTAATGCTTTAATCAAAATATCAATTCCTTTGGTTTTATCAATGCGACCAAAAAACACTAACCTCAGAGGTTCAGATGGATTTTTTAAAAAAACTTGTTTTGTTACGGTTGGTAATTCTTGGCATAATCCTTGACGAATAACGGTGATTTTTTTCTCAGGGATATTATTTATTATTAAAACTCTCTTTACCCAGTCGCAAACTGCAATGATATGATCCACTTCATTCATTAGGGATTGAAAAGCCTGAAAACGTAATTTAACCAATTCAGGCATCTGTAAGGCTGTCCAGATTCCTCCTCGCAGATTTATTTTACTTAGAGTTTTACTAATAAACTTCGGTAAGTGAGCGATTCCTTTTGCAAAGGAAGATTTAAGTCCTAATCCTTGTAAAGTACAAGCCGTACATTTATTTATTTCTATTTTTCCATCACAAATTTGATTACCCCATTGTAACAATGTGCCTCGTTGACAGCTAACGGTAGGGGTATGGTAGGTAAAGATAACGGGAATACCTTTTGATTTAGCGATGCGGACTAGTTTTAAAGAAACTCCACGGGTGAAGGCGTGAAGATGAATTAAATCGGGTTTTTCTTGGTCTAAGATATGACTAAATTCTAATGCTCCTTTTTTATCTCCTTCTCCATAGATTTCCCTGAGATGCTTGATTTCTTCATTGATGGCAAAGCGTCTGATGGATAGTTGATTATGGGTGTAGGTTTGATTTGTGGCACTGGGAGCGCAGATAATATTGGTAATACCTAACTTAGTTAATTCTCTGGCTAAGGCTTCGACATAGACTTCTGTACCCCCCATGGGATCGGGATAGTAACAGAAGGGGAGGTGAATTATTTTCACGGAAAATACTAAATTAATTAAGTTAAAATGCTAATGAAAGGTTTAATTTTTTGGAAATCAAATACAACAAAAATGTTATTCTGACTTTACTTATAATCTCCAATTTTCAATCAATATTTTACAGGAATGATCACTCCCCATGAAAAAGTTAGTTGCAGTAGAAGCTATAAATTGGTCTGAATTTAATAAACGCAATTTTGTCAGTCTTAGTTCAAGAATACAAAAATCAAGTTTATTTGCGATCGACATAATTTGATCACGATCTTGAGTTACATTAGACTCAAACACGATGCCAAAACTTTCATTAATCTTTGATTTATAGGCTCCGTTAAGAACTGATAATTCATGCCCTTCTGTATCTATCTTTAAGAGAGCGTTTTTATAATTAAGTTGAAAGTTATCCAGACAGGCGATTTTGATCTCGTTAGATTGTAAATACTCTTGCTTTTGTTGATTTTGAATAATTGGAGTGCCAATTGTTGCTAACCATTCTTGCCCTTTTGGGTAAGTTAGTGTAACAATACCGTCCTTATCAGATAGTCCTATTTCATGCCAATTATGATATTCCCAATCATTTACTTGGCAAAGGTCAAAAAAGTATGCTTTGCATTGAGGCAAAGGTTCAAAACTATAAACCTCAGCTTGATTGGCAAGGAATAACGCTGTATGAGTTCCAAAATTTGCACCTATATCAAAAAAACGAGGTGATGTAACAACACAAAGATATATTCTGTAAACCTCTTTAACTTCAACGTCATGCCCCAATACAGATAAAGCAGCATCCCAGTCAAACCCTGAATGTTCTGAACGAAGAGGAATATTAACTTTACCATTAACAAAATTAAGGACAAAAAAATCTTTCTTAAAATCGATGGAGTAATTATATAGACTTTTTGAACTTTGGCTATGCAAATAATGACGGATTAATGGAGATTGTTGGTTGGCAATAAGATTATAGAGTGATAATCCTAATTTTGTAGATGCAAGGAAGCGATCTATTTTGGGCCGAAAAATACGAGTAATTCTGTTATCAATCAATTTGTAAATAAGATTTTTATGTGT
>NZ_JBLZFY010000217.1:0-2542 GCF_050753365.1 Geminocystis sp. CENA526 | reverse complement strand
ATGTTATACTTGAAAATGGCTTTTAAACTATTGAATTGTCTAGGTTCGTGGTGTTAGACGAGGCGTTTGCCCTCAATCGCACATTTACTAATATAACTTACCTTCTAAATTTTTGCAACTTTTTTGCCCAACTTTTTTTTTAAGTTTTACTTTTCTTTCTCTCAATCCCAGTCAAGACAAGAATTTGACGAATTTATTTTTTTTAAGTTTAAGGTTTGTTCTATCAAAGAATAATATAGTTGAAAACTCCAAACAGTTTCAAAATACTAATTCTCCGTTCGTCAGAATAAGAAGAAAATAAATAGGGTCTGCTGAAAAAGTCCAAAAAAACAATACGTCTTAAACACCTATTGACCTATTGTATGTAGCAAGATTAAATATGATTTAATCTTTGTTTTGCTTTGTGTATATATAATTTAATCATTGATCTTTGCTGAGATATTCAGGCTTTCTAATTGACGCTCTACCGCTTGAATAAAGGCATTCGGTTCGTCAAAACCTCTAATAATAACCAATCGAGCATAGAGGCGATCGCACCCTTCTAATTCTTGAGATTCTGGTAAGCCTAAACGAATTTTATCGGTACAAGCCATTAAGGAAAGAGAAAGATAATAGTTAAACTTGTCCATCACTTCGGGATGAATTATGCTTAAAGCGGATAAACCATAATACTTGATCATCTGATCTGCTAATCTATCCGTATTAATTTCTTCATTGTTTAAGTTCCTTAAATCTCTTGTTATCAGACGTTGCCGATAATTGTCTCGCAAATGTTTCAAACTAATAAATGTGGATTATATAGCTCAAGTTTTAGTTTATTTAGCTATAATGTATGATATTATAAACAAAACTATTTTAATTAAATTTTAGTTCAGTCGTTAAGTTAAATTTATGCCAGTAGGATTACCAGAATTTGCCGATAACCCTGAAAATCGTTGTCCTGTTATTTTATTGTTAGATACATCTGGCTCTATGGCAGGTGAACCGATGAAAGAATTAAATGAGGGTATTCGAGCTTTTAAAGAAGATGTACTTAAAGATACTCAAGCGACATTGAGTGTAGAAATATCAATTATTACTTTTGGAGAAACAGTTAATGTTATTCAAGATTTTGTTGTAATGAGGGAATAGAGTTGTATAATTTCATCGTCTGTAAAGCACTTTTTTCGTTGTTATTTTATACTATCTTCAAAAATAAAGTTGTATAGTTTTGACTTTAATTTAAAATATTTAGATTACAGCCTTCAAAAGTCAAGGGAATAAAGTTGTATAATTTTTAAATCCTTTACAGAATAAGTATTTAGAGACGATAATCATTTACATTTTATTGATAACAACTCTATCATCAAAATAAATTAAATAAATTCATTTCCTTGGTAAAAAGATCAGAGGCTTGCTGCGTAGCAGGTCCCTTCGGGATCGAGTTTTTTCTTAGCACTCTGGGATCGTACTATTTCCAGATGCAATCAGTTATTCTCGACGATCGATACTATCTCTATGAAATCTGTCTCTCTTGCCTCGGATTCTCCTTTCTAAGGATAAAAAAATTTTTCACAATATTGCATAAATTCCAAATTATTCACTGATATATAAATAGATGAATAAACAATTGCTCAAAACAATGAAAAAAAATCTTAACAAATTCTTCAAATCGACTGTTTTAACCTCTTCTCTTTTGACAAGTTGTTTGGTTGGTATTAGTGCCTCTGCTCAAAACTCATTTCCTATTACTTTTATTGCTGTTAATATAGCAGGTGATAATGATGGATTTAATGTCGGCAAATTTCAAGTACCAGATAAAAATACCACTGTTTCGGCTGGTGGAGGCTTAAGGCGTTATGATGCTCATATGGCAAAAATGTTTGAGGTTACTCACCATGAATGTCAAAGTCCTGATTTTAATTATCGAGGAATTTCGTGGGGTTATGAGGCAGACAATGGCAATATTGATATGGGTACATTCAATATTACTTGTAAATTAGCAAGAGATATAGCTCAAGCCTATGGTTTAGGAAAGGCTCAAGCAACTAATATTATTTATTATCGTGCTGAAAATGTGGTAAATATTCCTACTTTAAATATTACTGGGGATAAAGTAAATAAATGGTTGAATTTTGTTCAAGGTTTTAAACCAAGAAAATCAAGATATTAAAGTTAAGAACATAGTAAATATCAATCTCACCTCATTAATAGTAGAAAATATGAATAAATTTCTTTCTCATTCCCTGAAAACTTTATTAGGAACAGGCGTTACTGTAGGCTTTTTGGCTATTCCTCTCAACTCTCAACAGTCAATGGTTTCTGCCCAAAGTACCACGGCAGTTGTTTTTGATCCGCCTTCTAATGTTCGATCGACTCCTAACGGGCAAATTCTTTGTAGTGTTAAATCTGTTACTTCTATTAATACTTATGGCTCTACTAATGGTTGGTATATAACGGATGTGTGTGGAAGAAGGGGTTACATTCATCATAGTCAAATCCGTTTTGAAACTTATTCTGAATCTGTTAAAAATCCAGGTTGTTTAGTAACTAATATAAGAAC
>NZ_JBLZFY010000216.1:0-2617 GCF_050753365.1 Geminocystis sp. CENA526 | reverse complement strand
GAAATTAAGTCTAATATCAGAGTGAATCTGCGTAAAAAAAATAACTTATCTTGTTTTTAGTCTTTAAAACTCTCTGTTACTATATTTACCTAACTGCGACAAATTTACAAGTTAACTTAACATTTCTTAATAAAATCAGGCATTCGGAGGATTGGTAGAGAAGGTTATCTTGGGCGGATAAAATTTTTTCTGGAAAATGCTATAAATTCTTTTAGGATGGAATGAGGATTTAATAAAATCAAAAAGTTTATTTTAAGAGATTGTTTCAGGTTGCTTCGTTGCCTCGCAACGCTACGCGCCTCACCGCAATGACAATCCAACTGAATTAAATTATTTAATGTCTTTTATTAAGTTCGATCGAATTTAATTTTTTAGTTGTTTGTGAATATAACATTATCGCCTTTAAGCAACTTAGACTGGACAAATAACAGTGATTTAGTTATTCTCGAATTTGAGTTAATAGCAGAGAAAGACTATCATCTATCCTTAGACTATAGTAAAGGATTACACGCTTGGTTTTTAGATCAAGTAAGACAATTATCACCTGAATTATCAAAAAGACTTCACGATTACCCCGAAGAAAAAGCCTTTAGTATTTCTCGTTTACAGGGTAATTTAATGGAGTTAAAAAATAAGATTTTTGTCAAGCAAAATAGTTTTTATAGTTGGTATTTGTCGATTTTCTCCTCCGAATTAATCCAATGGTTAAAGGTATGGTTTAATAATTTTCCTTCCCATTTGGGTTTATATCACACACCATTATTAATTAACGAAGTTAGGTTTTTTTCTCCTCCAACTACCTATGAAAAGTTGTGGCTGGAAAAAATAGAGACGAATTTCTCTTTTACTTTTCTCTCCCCTACCAGTTTTCGTCGCAATAATCATCATTATCCTTTACCTCATCCTCCCAATTTATTTCACAGTTACTTAAGACGATGGAATCAATTTTCCCAAAACCTAGGCAATCATAACGATATTATGTCATTCCGATCGACAGCGAAGGAATCTCAAAGCCTTATTTCTGAAAGGGTATTTTCTCAGGATGATTTTTTAGATTGGATAGATAAATTTGTGATTATTCGTAGTTATAGTTTGGAATCAAAAAAGGTAGCAGGAGGAAAAAAAGGAAGCGTTACGGGGTTTATGGGAAGGTTAGAGTTATCTTTAGGGCATAATTACCAAGATTATCCCGATTTTACTCAACTTTACTCGACTTTATGCCGATTTGCGACTTATTGCGGTACAGGGCATAAAACTACTTTTGGTTTAGGACATACTATAGTTAGTCAGGGAAATGAAAATACTGATGAGGGGAGGCAACAGATATTTACCCAACCGTCAAGTTATAATAATGACTCTCTTGAAGATAAGTTAGTTACGAGAATCGATGAGTTAACAGATATTTTCCTAAAACAGAAAAATGGGAAAGGGGGAAATCGTGCAGAAAATATTTGTCTTAGTTATGCTAATATTCTTGCTAGACGGGAGTTGGGAATGTCTTTGAAAGATATAGCCATAGAGTTAGAAATGCCTTATGAAACGGTGAAAACTTATTCAAAAAGAGCAAGAAAACTTTTAATTGAGGATACTTAGGGGTTGCTGAAAAAGTCTTTGGATGAGGAAAAGTAATCAGTAATAGGTAATGGGTAATGGGTAATGGGTAAAATGGGTAATATTGTTAATTGTTAATTCTTCATTCTTCATTTTTCATTCCTCCTTACTCTCCAGCATGGTAGGAACTGCGTACTAAAGCTCCACTACGCACATGATTGAATCCTAAAGACTGAGCGATTTTTCCTAATTCTTCAAATTCTTCGGGAGTCCAATATTTTTGTACTGGTAAATGTTCCAATGATGGTCTTAAATATTGTCCTATGGTAATTCGATCGCACTCTATTTCCCGTAAGTCTTTGAGGGTAGTAATAATTTCCTCTTGAGTTTCTCCTAAACCAAGCATTAACCCCGATTTAGTGGGAATATTGGGATTTAATTCCTTTACGGTAGCTAAAACTCGCAACGATCGATCGTACTTTGCCCCTCGTCTCACAGGATTTTGCAACCTTTCCACCGTTTCAAGGTTGTGGTTATAACAAGCAGGATTCGCCTCCACAATGGTTTTAATACTTTCTCGTTGTTGCTGTAGGGCATTTTTCCCCGTGCCAAAATCAGGGGTTAACACTTCTATCAGGGTGTCAGGATTGAGCATTCTCACCACCTTCATCACCTTGACAAACCAAGAAGCGCCCCCGTCGGGTAAATCATCCCTTGCCACAGAAGTTAACACCACATATCTTAACCCTAATAATTTAACAGCTTCGGCTACTTTTTGCGGTTCATTTTCATCCAATACCCTAGGGGATTGCCCTTTATCCACTTGACAAAATGCACAGTTACGGGTGCAAATATCCCCCATTAACAAAAAAGTAGCTGTACCTTTACTATAACACTCCCCTCGATTGGGGCATTTTCCTTCTTCACAAATAGTGTGAATATTTCGTTGTTTAATGATTTTTTGTACTCTGGAAATTTCGGAAGCCTTACCGATATTCGATCGTAACCATGAAGGCAGAGAGAGGGAAGAGGGGGAAGAGGGGGAAGAAGGGGAAGAAGATTGCAT
>NZ_JBLZFY010000215.1:0-2668 GCF_050753365.1 Geminocystis sp. CENA526 | reverse complement strand
GGGGAAGAGAGGGAAGAGGGGGAAGAAAGGGAAGAGGGGGAAGAAAGGGAAGAGGGGGAAGAGGGGGAAGAAAATACTTTAAAATAATTGCTGATTCTCCATTCTTAATTTTTAATTCTTAATTCTTAATTCTTAATTCTTAATTCTTAATTTTTAGCCATTGTCAAAATGAAATTTAATCGCACAACTATATCACTGGTAATTTTAGCATTAGGTTTAACTAGCTTTGTTTATTTTAGCGAAATCAAGGATCAAGGATTTGATATTACCTCAAAAATCGATCGAGTGGAAGACACCAGAGAAAAAATTTTCTCCTTTGATAGTAAAGACATTAAGAGTATAACAATTAATCTCGATTTCGATCGAGAGCCAAAGCTGATGAGTTTTGAAAAGACAAAAAAAGGCACATGGGAAATGATACAACCAGAAAAATTAACCGCTAGTGATGCGGCTATGGCTTTTCTCATCAATTTATTTAATCAGGCACAAAACACTGTAGAAATTCCCTCAACGGAAAATACGAGAGAAGAATATGGTTTGGATACATCTAATTATAAAATTCAGTGGACATTAGATAACGGCGACAAATATGAAATGATTTTAGGAAAATCCAATTTTGATGATACCCAAATTTATGCAGAAGTTATATTTCCTGATTCTGTGGAGACGACACAAAATATTTTTTTAGTGTCTAAAAGTTTTCAATATGCCATTGAAAGGGATTTTGACGAATGGACAATTAATCAGGAGTAAATAGGTGGACAGGTGGACAAATTGATTAATAACTTTTACCCTTTGCCCTTTCTTAATTCTTAATTCTTAATTCTTAATTCTTAATTCTTAATTATTTACTCCCATTCGATCGTACCGGGGGGTTTGGAGGTGATGTCATAAACCACACGATTAACGCCTTTAACCTCATTAACGATACGATTAGACATAGTTTCTAGTAAATCATAAGGAGGTCTTGCCCAATCCGCCGTCATGCCGTCTTCACTGGTAATCAAACGCAGTACCACAGGGAAAGCATAGGTTCTTTGATCTCCCATGACTCCCACACTACGAACAGGTAACAAAACAGCAAAGGCTTGCCAAAAATCATGGTACATTCCGTATTTTTTGATCTCGTCTCGCACAACAAAGTCTGCATCTCGCAATATATTTAATTTTTCTGCGGTTACTTCTCCTAAAATCCGAATAGCTAAACCGGGTCCGGGGAAGGGATGACGAGAGACAATTTCTTCTGGTAAGCCGATCGATCTTCCGACTTTACGCACTTCATCTTTAAACAGTTTACGCAGTGGTTCAACTAATTTGAAACGAAGATTTTTGGGTAAACCGCCTACGTTGTGATGACTCTTGATTTTAACCGCTACTCTTTCTCCTGTTTTGGGGTCAACATTCGTATCAGCAGATTCGATGACATCAGGGTATAATGTACCTTGTGCCAGAAAATCGAAAGGTCCTAAACGATTAGATTCTTCTTCAAATACTTGGATAAATTCATGACCAATTAAACGGCGTTTTTCTTCGGGATCGGTTATATCTTTTAGTTTTTCGAGGAATCGATCGCGCGCGTTGACGTATTCTACGTTGATATGGAATTGTTTATCAAAAATCTCTACCAATCTTTCGGGTTCACCTTTACGCATAAAACCCTGATCAATAAACATACACGTTAACTGATCTCCGATGGCTTCATGGAGTAAAAAAGCTAAAGTAGAGGAGTCAACCCCCCCTGACAAAGCCAATAAAACCCGCTTATCGCCTACCCTAGCCCGAATTTCTTTAATGGATTCTTCCACAAAGGTTTTTGTAGTCCATGTGGGTTCACATCCGCAAATATGATAAACAAAGTTACGGATTAAAGCCGTGCCGTATTCAGAATGGATTACTTCAGGATGAAATTGTACCCCAAAAAGTTTTTGTTTATGTTCTGCGATCGCTGCACAGGGGGTATTATCAGTATGAGCAAGTATTTTAAAACCTTCGGGGAGTTGAGTACAAGAGTCACCATGACTCATCCACATAGTTGATCCCTGCTCTACGTTGGTAAGCAAATCGGTAGGATCATCGATATGTAAAGAAGCCTTGCCATATTCCCCTCTTTTGGCACGTTCTACTTTACCACCTAACTGTTTAACCATCAACTGCATACCATAGCATACTCCCAATACGGGAATACCTAGTTGCCAAATTTCGGGGTCACAAAGAGGAGCATAGTCATCATACACGGAACTAGGACCTCCTGAAAGAATAATCCCTTTCGGATTAATTTCCTTCAACTTTTCGGCAGTGGTGCGATAGGAAATCACTTCTGAATAAACTTCTGTTTCTCGGATGCGACGGGCGATTAATTCTGAATATTGAGAACCAAAATCAAGAATAGCAATCATTTGACGTTGAACATGAACACTAGAGTCAACATCTGGTTCTATGGTTGTTGCTTTAGGAGGGCTGGTATCTGCTATAGTCACGGGTACTTACTCTTAATGTATTGATTCTTTTATTTTAACACTTTCGATCGTCAAAAACCGTTAAAAGAAAGTAAGAATTAAGAAAGGCAAGAGGCAAAAGGCAAAGGGCAACGTAGGGGTTTAATATATTAAACCCAACCCCACCAGAAAACTATAATTATTTCCTCCGCCTCTCCCCCCTCCTCCGCCTC
>NZ_JBLZFY010000214.1:0-2711 GCF_050753365.1 Geminocystis sp. CENA526 | reverse complement strand
TAATTAATATAAAAGCCCTACTTTTAGATTGATCCCCACAATCTTAGGATACAAGATCGCTCTCAGAATCAACAAACTTTATTACAAATTATGAAGAAAAGTGCTTAATAAAACTTAATAAAATTCAGAAAAAATCAACTCTTATTTGGTTTCATTGTGAGATAAAGAGGACTATTAAAATGAAGGTTTTAGAAACACTACATTAACGCTGATAGTGTGCAGTTTTAGCTATTTTTAATCAAAAACTTAGCATTTTTGACTTATTTTCTTTCTGTTACCATACTTCTTTACAATTTAAAATTTATTCCAGTTTGAATTCTACCCCTAAAACCCGAATCACTATTGCCTAAATAAGCATCGAGAGAGAAAATAGAACGAGGATGGGAATATTTGATCACTACACCATAGTTAGTATCCTCAAATTGGTTATCAAAACCTCGGGTAGCGACAGAATAGTTACTATAATAAAACCCCAACCTCAAATTACCAAAATTTTGATCCCGAATCATGGGATAAGTCGCCTCAAAGGAATAGAAAACTTTATCACCGATCGAAATGGGGAAACTAATATTTAATCCGGAAGACTCAGAAAAAGTCAGAGAAGTGAAATAAGAAATATTACCAAGACTAGCCCCCGGTATAGCAGCATTAAGCTCTTGAGGACTATAACCAAAATTATTAAACCAAGTTAAATTCCACTTGGGTTTATAGAATTGAAAGATATGACCCACATTTAAACTGGAAATATTCAACTGATTGGGATTGCTATTCCAAGTAATATTAAAAAAAGGTGAGTTACTAATAATGGTTTGCCACTGACTATTTTCATCATACCAAATGTGATTAAAATCCCATCTTAAGTTAGCCTTAGCAAAGATTCCAAAAGTTTTTTCTTGAGGATCAGAAATATTTTGGTCTATTTGAGGAGAAGAATAAGGATATAAATTAACCCAAGCTCCTAAAGATAAATTATAGTTAAAGCCATTACTTGTACCAGAAAGTATAAACTCCAAAGCAGG
Source organism: Geminocystis sp. CENA526 (assembly GCF_050753365.1). Classification (NCBI taxonomy): domain Bacteria; kingdom Bacillati; phylum Cyanobacteriota; class Cyanophyceae; order Chroococcales; family Geminocystaceae; genus Geminocystis; species Geminocystis sp. CENA526. The sequence continues at coordinate 1,692 of NZ_JBLZFY010000214.1, read as the reverse complement.
TAAATATAAATAACCAATATAGATCGTATCTTCAAAATCTCTTTGACGGAATCGACTAATTTCAATTCTGCCAAATTCTATATCGGCGGTGTTACCTGGCGCGATAATGGGAATAGCAGTAAAAGCCTGTGTTTCTATAGCCAATTTTTGTTCAAATAAAATATCTCCTTGACTATTTTGAACTTTGACAAAACCAAAATTTGTACGGTTAAAAGGTTCTATGTTCGTAAATTCAATGGGTACATTAATACCCGTAAAGGCTAACGGACCAAAATCATTGGGAGTTACCATGGAGAAAATTAGAGGACTTTCCGTACTCCAATCACCAATTTCTCGATTAAAAAATTGCACTGCTCTTTGATGAGTACCAGTACGCAATTGAAAAAGCAAAGAACTATTCGGAGTAACATGATCCGTTATTGTATAACTCCCAGATACTTGATTTAATCTACTAACAAGGTTCGCATTGTAAAGACTATTATTTAATCTTAGGTTCATTGCTCTTCTTTCTGCCGAAGTTGAGCGAGTAGAAAAGGATTCGGGAGCTTGATTGTCTTGATACTTTTGTCTTGCTATAGTTGTAATGCCATTAACATCATTCGGATTGAGTAAATAAAATAATCCTCCTAAAGCTAACCCCAAACTCGTATTAAGCATTTGATTGTAATCCATCTGCGCCCAGTCCGAAGAGACAGTAAGAGAAAAACCGGGGTTGGCAAAAACGTTCGTATAATTTAACTCAACCTTTTCGGGATGATATTCTAAAAGAGTTCGATTTTGAGAATAATTAAAACTATAACGATACCAATTTTGATTTTCTGGATCAAAAGAAAGGGTTGTAATTTCTGGTAATCTTTGACCTCCACTGTACCACATAAGAGAGTTAAGATAGTGAAAATCCCTTTGCTCTTGAGTTAAAAAAGGATTACTCATCAAGGCAACAATATCATTGTTTTGTATCTGTAAACTATCGAGATTTAAAGCCTGGACATATATTCGGGAAAGTTGATCTTCTGATCCCTTATTTAACTGTAAAGTTTTCACTCCGGGTAGTGAACTTAAAGACTGATTAAATTGAAACCCTTGAGTTGTAAAAAAATCTCCTACTGTAACCCCAATTTTGGCTAAATTTTCAGGAGAGATAATTTCCCCAGTACGGAATTTGACATCATTTTCCAATAAACCTTGAAAATTAACTGTAGGAAATCCTTGTAAAAATTTGGGAGCATTATCTGCATCTAAGTTCCCAAAAAAAGAGCCTCCTCCCTGTTCAGTAAAAGTTGACGCTTTACGAGTATCATCCAAACTAACAATCTCAATATCTCCGTTAATGTTAAAAACTACTTGAGGAACACCTTGAACACCTTGAGGAGAAATAACCTCAACAGCACCGCTAGTAATATTTAAGTTGTTATTTTCTTTTTCAAAACCAGTGGTGCTTTCAAATGCTTGAGGTAGAGCAAAAGTTGTCTGAACTCCAAAAAAACCGATCGTTGATTTAGCTATTTGTCTATATTTTTGAGTAATAACATTTCCTTGATAATTAACATTTCCATGAATTCCCCCTGTTTGAATCACTACTTTATTGTCATAAAGCCAGTAAAACTGCTGATCATCGGGATAATAAGAGAAATTAAAATTTTTGAGTACAGGATCATCAAATTCCTCAAAATTTAATTTATTACTTGGTGT
>NZ_JBLZFY010000213.1:0-2733 GCF_050753365.1 Geminocystis sp. CENA526 | reverse complement strand
GAGCATCTGGATTCATCTTTCTCCAGTAACAAAACTCTTTCCAGCCATCAGGATAAGTCATATTATTTACCCCCATTTTGTCTTTGTTTGATGTTTAATTCGGCGGCACTTCTAACCAATTTATTAGCATCTTTGACTAGATAGCTAAGAGTATTATCAGGAGTATTGGGATTTTCTGCTACTCTACGGCGAACATCTTTATCAAAATAAGTGGCTAATTTTTTTAATAAGGTTACAGGAGTATTGGAATTTGAGGCTACTTCACGGCGAACATCTTTATCAGAATCATTGGCTAATTTTTCTAATAAAGCTACAGGAGTATTGGGATTTGAGGCTACATTACGGCGAACATCTTGATCAGAATCAGTGGCTAATTTTTCTAATAAAGCTACAGGAATATTGGGATTTGAAGCTACTTTTTGTTTGATGTTTAATTCGGCGGCACTTCTAACCAATTTATTACCATCTTTGACTAGATAACTAAGGGTATTATCAGGAGTATTGGGATTTTGAGCAATAGCCCAACGCTCTAACCAAGAAGTAGAACGGAAATTGTTCTCTAAATGGGATACCTTAGCATAAGGACTAAAAAGTACGATAAAACGTCCTAAATCTGGTTTTGTACCCTCCATTAGAAAATCAACACAAAATGGATAAATATGGTTTTCTAGCAAACTAACAGGAGTATTAGGATTTTGTAGAAGTGCCTTAGAAATATCTCTCTTATCATTATCATTATTAGCTAGTTTTTCTAAAATCTTAATAGGCGTTTTAGGATGAGATGCTATTTTTTCTGATACCTCAGCAGGAATTTCAGGATGAGATGCTATTTTTGTTAACACCTTGCCAGAAGTGTTAGGATGAGATGCTATTTCTCTTAATAACGAACCATCCCAATTTTTCTTACCAGTTAATTCCTGTAATGCCATGTTTTCTAAAACCTTAGCAGGAGTGTTAGGATTTTCTACCAAAGAATTAAAGGTATTGTCTTTATAATAATCGTAATCACATTCTGTGTCAGAAGAGCTTAATTCGTCCCATCGTGATCCTGTCAAAGAATTAACATCATAAAATATTTGCTCTAAAACCTTTGGCTTAGAGCAACTATTAGCCAAATTACAATGAATTTTTAGTTGCATATCGAAAGCTAAATCTGATAATACATCTTGGGGAGTAAAACGATTTCCTGCAATATCCGTAGCAAGACCAAATTCATACATATTAGTAGATAAGGTCCTACCAGTAGTGTCCAAATCATGAGTTCTATTCCACGCTAAACCTAATAAAAGATGGTCAGGGGTTGTAGGATTATTTTTCATGTAACGAGACATCTGAGGGTGAATAAGAGCATGATTAAGATGACCGTGATTAAGTTTAGTCTCTAGTAACTTAAATAACCTATTGTGCTCCTCCCAAGAGATCTCATACATATCTTTAGCACGATCCACATAATTGTCAAACCAGCCACACTCGAACCAATAAGCGTCGTCCTCCACATTAGTTCCTGCATAAACATCATAAGGTGCTTTTCCAGAATATAAAATATCGTTTAACACAGAACAAGGAGTGTGATAACTGCCTAATAATATCTTCGCTAACTCAGATTTTAACTCGTCAGGAATTTTTTCATCGTAATATAAGCTAATCAATTCTTGCAACAAATTTTTAGAAATATTTCTTGAATTATGTATTAAATCATTAAAAATACTTGAGTACATATCATAAGGAATATTATCAGACTTATCTTTGTCTTTAGAAAAACATTTTTCTAGCAATTTTTCTAATAAATGTGGAGGAGTATTTGGATTAAAGATCAGTACGTTCTTGAGGGCATCAAAACTAAAATAAAAGAACATTTCGTCATCTTTTAAGCAAAAATCAATTAATTTTGCCCATGGTTCATTAGCCCATTTTTGAAATATTCCTCGATAATATAGGTTTACAAAAATATTGCCTTTAGATTCAGGAACAACTAGAGCGGATTGATTTAAGGCTTTTTTAATCGCATCTCCAGTATTTTCTATTTTTTCATTCCAGTTAATATGAAGTTTTGCTTCTTGGGCGATCAGAGAATTTTTATGAGAACTTAACCTTTCTAAATGCTCACGGGTGAGATTTGGATTCGATAATAAAGCCATTAAAAGAGGATCATTATCATTACTATTATCAAGTACCCAAGTAAAAAAGGGTTGGGGAAATTTCTCTAGTTTAACAATGCTTTCAAGAGTAGATTTTGGTATTTCAGCCAAAAAACTCGGATTTTCCAATAATAAAAGATCAAAAATGGGATTATCGAGAAATTCTTCGGGAAATTCAGCACCCAAATTTAATAAAGTCTCTTTGGAAGTATTGGGATTATTGGTTACTGCCTGACGAACTAACCTCTCTTCATTTTGAGCCAATTCTGCCAGTAAATTGGGAGGACAATGAGGATTTTTAGCTACCAGACAAGCTAATTCAATACTTTTATTTGCTAATTCTTTTAACCTTTCAGAAGTAGTAGTTTCCCCAGATGCTTCCGCACTTTCATTTGCCAACTCGGTTAAATCTTGAGGAGTCGTGGTTTTCTTAAACGTTTTTTCTTCTGTGAGAATGGTTTGATTTTGTTCATTATTTAAGCCCGAATTTTTAGCAATGACAGAATCTAAGTCTTTATCAATTTTAGTGATATTTCCTTTGACTAAATAGTAGTCACCTTTTGTTTTTTCTATGGTTTCTACGGAATATAATGCC
>NZ_JBLZFY010000212.1:0-2737 GCF_050753365.1 Geminocystis sp. CENA526 | reverse complement strand
ATCGTGGTTCATGGTCGTTTTCATGCTTTTCATTTAGCAAGGGAATTGATCAATCAAGGACATGATGTTACTTTGTTCACTAACTATCCCAAAAATATAGTCGCTCAATTTGGCATCCTTCCCCAATATGTAAAAACTTTTCTGCTTCATGGTATTTTGACCCGTGTTTTTCAAAAATTAACTGCCTTTTTACCCTTCAAAAGTTGGGATTTCTTATTTTCCCCTTTATTTTCTCGATGGGTTGCTAAACAGATAATTCATCAAGATTATAATGCTATTTATTCTTTTAGTGGAATTGCCGAAGAATTATTTAACTCTATTCCATCTGAGAATAAAACGATTAAATTTTTGGTGCGAGGTTCATCCCATATTGAAATCCAAAAAAAATTATTAGAGGAAGAAAAAAATCGTGCTTGTAGAGTATTGGGTAAATCTATTGAAATAGATAAACCAGAAGAATGGATTATTGCTAGGGAAAAAAGGGAATATGAATTAGCGGATCAGGTTATTGTATTATCAAGTTTTGCCTACAATTCTTTTCTTGAACAGGGATTTTCTCAAAATAAATTAAAAATACTACCGTTAGGGGCTCAATTAAGTCAATTTCGTCCTGATGCTGAAATAATAGAAAAACGATGCCAGAGAATTTTATCGGGACAGCCATTAAAAATTATGATGGTGGGAACTTTTTCTTTAAGAAAAGGAATCATTGATTTTATAGAAATTGCACAGCAAACTTCAGATAAATTTAAGTTTCAATTTGTCGGTGCTATTTCACCAGACGGTAACGATTTATCAAAAAAATCACTTAATTTCATTGAGATGAATCCTCGGCAAACAGAATCTGAATTATTTCAGTTTTATAACAATGCGGATATATTTATCTTTACAAGTATCGAAGATGGTTTTGCTGTCGTCATATCCCAAGCTCAAGCCGCTGGTTTACCCATTTTAGCTACCACTAACTGTTCCGCACTAGATATAGTTACTGAAGATGTAACTGGTTGGGTGCTACCGATTCGCTCCCCAGAACTTTTTGTAAAACGATTACTTTGGTGCCATGAGCATCGTCAAGAATTAGCGGAAATGGTCAAAAAAGTTTACCACGAATATCAACCGAGAGATTGGCAAGAAGTCGCTACGGATTTCAGTACAATAGTTAGGGAATATTTAGCTTTATCATCAAAATAAACCCATGGAAAATCGATCAGACTTACTTATTTGGTTAGTTATTTGGGTAGGAATTTGTTTCACCATTGTTCGTAGTCAGTGGAGTCAAAAAATTCCTAGCGTTGGCTTACCCTTCGCTTACTTGCTAACTTTGTCCATGATTCATTTCGTAGGGGGGTTAATTTACAGTTTTCCTTGGTATGAACCAAAGAGTGTTTATTTACTCCAATCAGGAAGTAATTATTTCCAAGTGTCAGCAGGTTTTATCGAAACTGTCTATGGCGTAATCGGTTTTGGTATTGGCAGTATTATTGTATCCTCGTGGGTATTAAAAAAATTCAAGCCAAAATGGTTAAATCAAGTTCCGCAAAAACCCAATTTGCAACTTCCTAATAACCTTTTAAAAATAGGGTTAATATTTATGCTCGTCATTACCCCTATTCTTGGCAGAATACCCGGTTTACAAGGTTTTTCTGTAGCTGGAGTTTATTTGATTGTGGTAGGGTTATGTTTAGCTTGTTGGCGAGAATGGTATAAAGAAAATCGAAAGGGTTTTCTCTTTTGGATTGTTGTTAGTTGTAGTCTTCCCATTATCACGATGATAACATTGGGATTTATTGGTTATGGTGCTTCTGCGACTGCCGTCGTCTTAGTATTTGTTTCTAGCTTTTATCGCCCTCAATGGCAAACAATAGTCATTGCTTGTTTAGTTTTTGTGCTAGGTTTATCGGTTTATGTTACTTATATGAGGGATAGGGGCGAAATTCGAGCTACTGTTTGGGGTGGACAAGCTTTAGAATCAAGAGCAGAAAGATTAATCAATACCTTTACTAATTTTGAAATCATAGATATATATAATCAAGAACATCTAGAAGCCATTGATACACGCTTAAATCAGAATGGTTTAGTAGGGAAAACTGTTGAAAATATTGAAAGAGGGAATGCTAAATTTGCAAAAGGTGAAACTCTTTGGCAAGCGGCATTAGCCCCTATTCCTCGTTTAATCTGGGCTGATAAACCGATCTTTGGCGGTAGTGGTAATCTTGTTTCTCTATTTACCGGACAAAAATTTGCAGATGGTACAAGTGTTGGAGTAGGACAAGTATTAGAGTATTATATCAACTTTGGAACTTGGGGAGTTTTTATTGGATTTATGATATTTGGAGTAATTATCAGAATAATTGATGTATCAGCAGGAGTAAGTTTAGTCAATGGAAATTGGTGGGGATTTACCTCATGGTTTTTACCCGGACTGGCTATGTTACAACCGGGGGGGGCTTTAGCGGAAGTAACTGCTTCCACCGCAGCATCTGTAGTAGTTATTTTCATTACTGGAAGGCTTATTCCCAAAAACCACAAAGATACTACTAAAAATACTATGAATGATCCTAAAAATCAAAGACTAGAAATAGGAAAATCTTAAACCTTACTGTAAATATTAATATGTTTAGATTTAAGCAAAATTATCCCGATATTGATATTTGGATTCCTAATCTGTTTGAAATGAAGGGCGGAATACAAACCTATTCAATGTTTTTTGTCAATGGGATACAAGAAAATATAAAGA
>NZ_JBLZFY010000211.1:0-2742 GCF_050753365.1 Geminocystis sp. CENA526 | reverse complement strand
GGATACCTTTGACTTAAATCGATTTTCGAGGCTTTTTCTAATACTAGCCTTAAATTTGAGGGCAAATTGGGGATATAGCTTTGCCAGTCTAACTCTCCCGTGATGTTATTATTCGGGAGTTCGATCGGGTACTTTCCTGTTAAACTGTAAATCATAGTTAAGCTCAGGGCATACAAATCGCTACTAAAAACCGTTCTTCCTGTGCTTTGCTCTGGGGGGATAAATCCCCTCGTACCAACGATTACAGAGCTTACCGTTGAGCCACTACTTAAACTTACCGCGCCCATAGTTTCTTTCACTGCCCCAAAATCGATTAAGACGGGCAATTTATCCGATTCTCGAATGATGATGTTTTCTGGTTTAATATCTCGATGAATGATGTTTTTGCTATGGATATATTTAAGAGTATTAAGCAAGGATGACAAAATAGATTCACATTGGCTATGGTGAATAGTGCCTAATTCGGCTAAACTTTTTCCTTCAATATATTCTTGAACTAGGTAAAATTCTTCGTTTTCAACAAAATAAGCGTATAAAGTGGGGATTTGAGAGCAATTTTGTCCTAATTCTTCTAATACTTTGGCTTCTCTTTCAAATAGTTGTTGAATCAGTTCGATCGAAATATTATTCTGATGAAGGGGTTTGAGTTTTTTAATGACAACCTGTCTTCCTGAAGGCATCTGTAAATCTTGGGCGAGAAATGTATCCCCAAAGCCACCGCTACCTAAACTTTTAATGATTTTGTATCTAGTTTCGATCGAACCTGTCATAATATTTTCCCTCAATTTAAGACTAATTTAAGACTATACTTACTTATCAGGGTGATATACTTAAATTATGCACTTTAACTTAAAAAATTACACACAAATATTTATAGAATTGTTACGACTTAATACAAATTCTACTTTTATTAATTTTGATATAGTAAAGTTCGAGGTAAAGCAAAAATCGAATTAGCACGATTTGAACCAACGTAACGCCAATGCCATGGCTCAAAACTAACTCCTTGAATATTATTTTTGGGAAAAGATAACTCAAAACCATATTTATAAGCATTATTAACTAACCATCGATAGGCTTCGGTATTCTCAAATTGAAATTTTAAATCCAAAGATGGTTGTTTCCCATCTCCTATATCTAAAGCATATCCTGTATGATGTTCACTATGCCCCGGAGGGGCGCTTAATTTAGAGGCGGCTTCTTTACTACCTCGTTTTTGAATTTGTTTTTCAAATAATTTTGCTTGATCTGAAATCGATCGAAAACCTGAAATCAAGACTAAATCAACCCCTTGAGCTTGAGCATCCGCTTTCATGCGCTTAAATGCTTCTCCTGCTTCTCGATCTAAAAATTCTGTTCGGTGATAATATTTCCCCATATTTATTAAACGTTCTTTTGTAGCTTCAGAAAAAGGAAAATGACCATAAACAGTCTGAGCTAAAATCGTTTCTGTGGGGGAAATTTGTTTTGGTTGATTAGTTGTTGATGGTGATGGATTTACCTGTTGTTGGGGAATTTGGGGAAGTTGATTCTCTATTGTTTGGGGGGAATTGAGAGCAGAATTAAGTGATTCTGTTACCGAAGAAACATTAGATTCCACTGATGGAGCTACACTTTCCGTTGGTGTTGGTAAGGAGGAAATTTCAGGAGGTTTATTTTCATCCGTAAGAGGTGGATTTTCTGAAGGATTATTAACTGATGAAGTTGATTTTTCTTGATCTTGAACTTCTGATGATGATTCTGAAGATTGAGGTAAATACCACCAACCGAAAAGAATACCAACGATAACAGAAGCAATAAAAAAGTTGACTATTTGAAAGTTAGATTGTAAAAATTTGATAATTTTCATGATATTTTTTCGAGGGTATAAAACTAAAATTTGACTAATTGAGCCGCAATCCATCCTGTTGTACCTGAATCTGGATGATAGACTCTATACCACATATAACCACCTCGATCGTAATCATTGCCTAATATTTCTATTCTTTGTCCTGTATATCCTTGACCTACTACAGAGTAATTCGTACCGGGTCCAGAACGAATATTTTTACTTCCAGACTTACCACTAATGGAAGCATAAGAACCGCTATTTATACCCGAACTTGAAGGATTAACAACTACTGTTCTAATTTGTGGTTGACTTTTTGCTTTAATTTCAGCTTGTTTTCGTGATTCTTCGGCTTTAGCCCTCGCCTGTTCTGCATCTAACCTCATTTTATCGGCTTCTTGTCGCTTAACTTCTTCTTCCTCTCGTTTTTTTTGTTCATCAGCTAATTTAGCTTCAGCTTCCTCTTTTTCTTTCTCCATTTTCTCTAATCTAGCCTGAGTTTCTGCCCTTTGTTGTACGATCAAAAAACCTCCTGACACTCCTAACGCTACTAATAAAGCAGTAATTATAATTACTAAAATATTATTATTTTGAGGATTACTGACAGAATTTTGATTGATGCCACTAACGGGATAACTAACAGGGGAGGGATTATTATTTATCGATGAATTGGGAATTAATACCGTTGGGGATGAATTAGAGTTAGTAGATTTTGATAAGTTAATATTGTTGACAGGAGGTACAACCGCTATAGTATTAATTTGACTCATGTGTAAGGCTTCATACATGGCTTGAGAAGTGGGATACCTTTGACTTAAATCGATTTTCGAGGCTTTTTCTAATACTAGCCTTAAATTTGAGGGCAAATTGGGGATATAGCTTTGCCAGTCTAACTCTCCCGTGATGTTATTATT
>NZ_JBLZFY010000210.1:0-2746 GCF_050753365.1 Geminocystis sp. CENA526 | reverse complement strand
ATATCAACAGCAAGAAAACAGGGAAGAAATATTTTAGAAATTCTGACTCAATTGTTGAATGGAGAAAATATCCTTTTAGTTTAAATTTTCCTAACGTAGGTAGTTACAAATTTTCTCCATGTCTTTTGACTGTTGCCTCTTGCCTCTTGCCTACCTTCATCAAAATACGATGAAGCAACCCCTACTTATAATTCCATTAATTGGGTTCGATCGATCAGAAAATCCAAAAAAGTTTGAGCAATGACAGACAACTGCTTTCCTGCTAAATGGGAGATATACCAATGGCGAGGGATAGGGAAATTTTCCACATCAAGGATAGCTAAATCCTCATTAGAAGCAAAAGTTAAAGTATGTTTTGACAATACAGAAATTCCTAAACCGCCTAAAATAGCTTGTTTTATCGCTTCATTACTGCCTAATTCCAGTCTTACCCTCACATTAATATTATGCTCGTTAAATAAATTTTGTACAGCTTTACGAGTACCAGAGCCTAATTCGCGCATAATAAAAGGATAGGCTTCTAACATCTCAAGGGGTATTTGTTGATTTTCTACTAAAGGATGATCTTTTCTAGCTATTACGACAAGAGGATTATCAATAAAAGGTTGACTTTTCAAATCAATTTCGCAAGGTGGTTGACTGAGAATATATAAATCATCCTGATTATTCAACATTCTTTCTTGTATCTGTTTATGATTTGTCACCTGTAAAGAAATGTCAATATCGGGATAAAGCAGACAAAAAGAGCCTAAAATACGAGGAATAAAGTAAGTAGCGGTGGTAATCACCGATAAACTTAATTTTCCTTCTTTTGTACCCTTTAAATCAGCAATTTTCATCTCAAAATTATCTAATTGAGAAAAAACATCTTGACAAGTGGTAAGTAACTCTCTTCCTGCTTGGGTTAAATAAAGTTGTTTGCCTATCTGCTCAAATAAAGGTAATCCGATAGTTTTAGTTAACTGTTTTACTTGACTGGATACCGTTGGTTGAGTTATATCTAATTCTTCTGCCGCTTTAGTAAAACTTCCTAGTCTGGCGGTGGTTTCAAATACTTGTAACTGATGTAAGGTTGCGTGAATCAAACATTTAACTCCTATGTCTATTTATCTTTATTGATACATAATAAGTTATAGATAGATAAACGTCAATGTTAAATAAAGAAGTTTTACAAATACAAATAATTTTAATTTAACGTGATGATGATAAAATTGCTATAATGGTAAGGTTATGTTTTAATTTAAAAAATCATGCTTCCTATCGTTGCCATAATAGGCCGTCCCAATGTTGGTAAATCTGCTCTGGTTAATCGTTTATCCGGCGAACAAGATGCGATCGTATATGATGAACCGGGTATAACGCGCGATCGAACTTATCGTCCAGCATTTTGGCAAGATAGGGAATTTCAGATAGTGGATACAGGGGGGCTAGTCTTTGACGATGATACCGAATTTTTGCCCTTTATTCGAGAACAAGCTCAAGCCGCTTTAGCAGAAGCCGTAGCCGCTATATTTGTGGTTGATGGGCAAATGGGGTTAACCGCAGGAGATGAAGAAATCGCCGCATGGTTGCGCACTCAAAATGTACCGACAGTATTAGCAGTCAATAAATGCGAGTCAGAAAAACAAGGATTAAGCCAAGCCGCCGAGTTTTGGAATTTGGGCTTAGGTGAGCCTTATCCCCTTTCAGCCATTCATGGCAACGGTACAGCCGAACTATTAAACGACTTAATTCAATATCTCCCCACCATGGATGAGATAGAAGACACCGAAGAAATCAAAGTTGCGATTATTGGACGACCAAACGTAGGTAAATCAAGCCTTTTAAACGCTTTAACAGGAGAAAATCGCTCGATCGTGAGTCCTGTTTCTGGTACAACCAGAGACGCTATTGATATGGTAATAGAAAGAAACGGTAAAGCCTATCGTTTAATTGATACTGCTGGTATTAGACGCAAAAAAAATGTCGATTATGGCGCAGAATTTTTCGGCATCAATCGAGCCTTTAAAGCCATTAAACGGGCGGATGTCGTCTTATTTGTCATCGATGTTTTAGACGGTGTTACCGAGCAGGATTTGAAACTGGCAGGTAGAATCATCGAAGAAGGACGCGCTGCTGTTATCATCGCTAATAAATGGGATGCTGTAGAGAAGGATTCCCATACTATCTACGAATACCAGAAAATGCTCGACGATCGACTATTTTTCATGGAATGGGCAGAAAGACTATTTGTATCCGCCATGACAGGCAAAAGGGTAGATAATATCTTAGACTTAGTGGACAATGCCGCCGAAGGACATAAAAAACGAGTTAGCACTGCGGTAATCAATGAAGTGATAGAAGAAGCCGTGAAATGGCATTCTCCTCCTACCACACGTCAAGGGAAACAAGGGCGCATCTATTACGGTACGCAAGTAACCTCCAAACCGCCTACCATTGCCTTATTTGTCAATGATCCCAAACGGTTAGATAATAACTATCGTCGTTATATGGAAAAACAATTCCGTCAACAACTAGGCTTTAAAGGCACACCGTTAAAACTCCTTTGGCGTGGTAAGCGTCTGCGAGAAGGGGAAAACATGGGTGGAACTCGTGCTACTAAAGTATAATAAAAAAGTAAGAAGTAAAAAGTAAGAAGTAAAAAGTAAGAAGTAATGAAGAATAAGGTAGGGGTTTAATATATTAAACCCACCCCCACCAAAAAAATATAATTATTTCTTCCCCCTCTTCCCCCTCTTCCCCCTCT
>NZ_JBLZFY010000209.1:0-2771 GCF_050753365.1 Geminocystis sp. CENA526 | reverse complement strand
TATCAAGATATTTGGTAACATTTTTACGGTTAATTTTCATTAGGTTTTCTCCTTTTTTGTCCTAATATTTACCATTTGGCATGATGATAATTAGCTAAAATATTGTTATCTTTTGTGATGAGTATGTCATGATTTATTAAAGCATTAGCAACAATTAATCGATCGAAAGGATCTCTTGTCCAATTAATAGTTAAAGCCTGAGTTACAATAGAATTAAAATTGCGTTGACAAATGTTTAAGCCGATGCGAGTGGACAAATCATTTAAAATATCATCAGCAGAAACTGTTATTCTTTCAATTTCATAAAGATATTGTAATTCTAGCCTGACAATGGGGGAAATATAAATTTCTTCTTCATTAATTAAAGACTTTGCCGTGTCACTTATTTTCTCTATCAATCCCCCATAAAGCCACACCACCACATGAGTATCAAGGTAAATCAAGATTTATTTCTCCTTCCCAAGTTAAATTAACAATATCATCAGGATTACCACAAATAACATCAGGACGTGATATAAGATTGTCTAGTTTATGCACTTTTTCCACAGGTGTGATTTGTAGAATTTTGCCACCTCGATTAATCTGTATCGGTACACCAGTATTTAGCACTTCATCCAGTAGATTATAAAGATTTTTTCTCAGTTGGGTGGGGGTTAAACTTTTCATAAGCAATTTAAGGTACATTATTTATATTATAGAATGTACATTTTCTCTTCTATAATTAATATATAACTCGATCGTGAATATGATTAGCAAATAACAATGGAAAGCACATCCCTGAAAATAAAAAAAAATACTGTAAATAAATCAAAAGAAAGAAAATTGTTAAGAGATTTTGCTGGAATTTTTAGCACTGATGCTGATTTTCCTAAAGTCTTAGCAGATATTGAGACAAGAAGACGGGAATTAGATTTAGAAAGAGACGAGAAATACGGCTTATTAGAATCGGTGGAAGATTGTTAATGACTTTTTATATTCTCGATACCGATCATGTTTCTTTATTTCAATCTGGACATCCTCTAGTTACAAATAAAGTTAATACTATTGATTTAGAATTAATTACCACTACGGTTATAACTTTAGAAGAACAACTTTATGGAAGATTAAATCGTATTCGGAGAGCAAATTCTTCAACCGCTTTAGTTTACGCTTATGAAAAACTTGAGGATACATGGAATTTCTTTGATAGCATTAATCTATTAAGTTTCACAAATGAAGCAAGTTTTTATTACGATGAATTGATCAAAGAAAAAATTAGAATCGGTACTCAAGATTTAAAAATAGCGAGTATTGCGTTATCAGTGCAAGGAGTATTGGTAACTCGTAATTATAAAGATTTTATGAAAGTTCCTAATTTACAAATGGAAGATTGGTCTTTACAATCAAGTTAAAATAATCCTAAAGAACAAATAATTTGATTGTCTCTAACTTGCTTATCCTCATGGGTAACGCATAAAGCGGAATCCTCCCAGAGAGACACCACCATATTCGCTAATTGTTCATCTTTAATTCCACTCCTTAATTGACGGTTTAAACGAGAGAGCGAACTTTCTCTGAGGGGATACTTATAGATGTCTTCCACAGCTTTGATGAGATTATCCCATTGTTGCCCTTGAGCCAAAAGAGGAGTATGATTTTTGATGTAGTCAATATAGCCATTAAGACGAGTATAGGTTTTAGCCCTTGCACCGTTAGGGCTTCCCAGTTTACCGCCTCCTGCCATTTTCTTCTGCTGTTGAGCGATAATGTTTGCCCCTTTATCCACTAAATCAAAATGATGGGGATGACGGGGAATAGGCTTAGTTTCCAATTCACAACGGGCTAATCGTAAAATACGGCTTTGAGATTGGGTAACGCTATTACCGTTTTCATCCACATAAGCCAAAGCATCTACCCCATCACTGGTACGCATATACATTAAAACTCCTTGAGGATTTTCTGCCCCTAAATCCCCAACTTTGGGGACTTTTTCGTCTTTCTTCCCCTTTGTTAAGGGGGGCAGGGGGGGATCTAACTTTTTAGTAGAATAAATAACATTCGGTAACTGTTCTATTTTTTGAGCAATGTCAGGATGTTTTTCCTTGGCTGACTCCCAAATACTCAAGGCTTCTGAAACTAAGTCAACCTCGTTATCTTCTACATCATCAAGAATACCTGCTTTTTCATGGTATAAATCCAATACGACATTATCATTTCCCCCCTCAAAAAATACCTCATCCGTCCCGACAACTTCGGCATTTTCCTGCAAACGATTAATTAATCTTCCCCGTAAATTAATTAATTCTTCCACTCCATCAGCAGGTAAGAAAGAATAACAGAGTATTTCATCAGCAGTTTGTCCTATTCGATCGACTCTCCCCGCCCTTTGGATTAAGCGAATAATTGCCCAAGGCAAATCATAATTAACGATAATGCGACAATCTTGCAAATTTTGCCCTTCTGAGAGTACATCTGTGGCAATTAAAATCCTCAATTCTTGTTGAGGAGAGAAGGATTTATTATTACTTTTCGGGCTAAAACGTTGAGCGAGAATAGTAGGATTTTCCGATTTACCAGTAGCACAAGCAAAACTTGTTAAACCTAATAAAGTTAATTTTTCTTTTAAATAACTAACAGTATCGGCAAATTGAGAAAAGATTAATATTTTTTCTTCAGGATGAGTTTTAGTAATTAATTTGTGTAAAGCTAATAGTTTTTGATCATTTGCTGTTGTCCATTGAGGAGTATTATCTAATATTGTGATTAAATTTTGTGCATCTTCTTGTAAATGT
>NZ_JBLZFY010000208.1:0-2806 GCF_050753365.1 Geminocystis sp. CENA526 | reverse complement strand
GGGGAGGGGGAAGAGGGGGAAGAAAAAATAATTATGTTTTTTGGTGGGGGTGGGTTTAATGTATTAAACCCCTACGTTAATCCTTAATTTTTCATTCTTAATTCTTAATTCTTGATTAAGTTACATTGTGCATGGTGTCTTAAAAGATGATCGCACAAAACTAATGCAACCATCGCTTCTACCATAGGCACAGCTCTGGGTAATACACAGGGATCATGTCTTCCTTTTGCCGCTAGGGTGGTTTCTTCTCCTTCCTTACTAACGGTATTTTGTTCTTTGCCAATGGTGGCTGTGGGTTTAAAAGCGATTCTTAAAACGATGTTTTCTCCGTTGGTGATGCCTCCTTGAATACCGCCCGATCGATTCGTCTTAGTACGGGTGTTCCCTTGTTCATCCAGATAAAATTCGTCATTATGTTGACTACCTGTAAGAGTTGTACCCTGAAAACCTGAACCAATCTCAAAACCTTTGGTAGCAGGTAAAGACATAACTGCTTTGGCTAAATCTGCCTCTAATTTATCAAATACTGGCTCTCCTAAGCCTTTGGGTACGTTTCTGACAACACATTCTACTACCCCCCCTAAAGAGTCTTTTTCCCGTCTAATATCGTCGATTAAATCGATCATTTTTTGGGCGCATTCGGCATCAGGACACCTAACCATATTACTTTCGACTTGCTCAAGAGTTACGCTATGTTCATCGACAATTGCTTCTAAGTTTTTAATACTTTTTACATAGGCAATAATTTCCACCCCTGCCACTTGATTGAGAATTTTCTTGGCGATCGCACCTGCGGCTACTCTCCCGATAGTTTCTCGTGCAGAGGAGCGTCCGCCCCCTTGCCAGTTACGAATGCCATACTTAGCATCATAGGTAGCGTCAGCGTGGGAGGGGCGATATTTTACCGCCATTTCGTCATAATCGCTCGATCGAGCGTCCTTATTTCGTACTAAGATAGCGATGGGAGTGCCTAAAGTTTTGCCTTCAAATACTCCTGAGACGATTTCGCATAAATCCGACTCATTACGGGGAGTGGTAATCTTACTTTGCCCCGGTTTACGGCGATTTAATTCTACTTGGATTTCTTCGGCGGAGATTTCAATTAAAGGAGGGCAACCATCGATGACGACACCAACTCCACCACCATGAGATTCTCCGAAGGTGGATATTCTAAATAATGTACCGAAATTACTACTCATTAAATAAATTTCAAATTAGGAAAAATAATGCTTCATCTATCAAGTGATTTGTCTTAATTTATCATAAAACGTTAGACTATAATTTGTAGGTTGGATTAGCGGTAGCGTAACCTAAAAAAACATCCATAAAATTTGTTTATAACAAATGAAGGGGCTCGTGGGATTTTCCTACGGGCAGTGGTTGATACGCCTTGCCTATTGCATGAGTGCCTATCTTCATTAGTAAACTTAGATGCGTTCTAGCTTAGCCCTTTTGTTATATAATCATCATCCAGATTGTAAAGAATGAGAAACTATCTGAAATATAATAAACTTAGTGTTAAAATAAAAGATTAAGAATACAACATTAATAATGAGAAATTTTTAATTTTCCATAGTTAAGAGAATTTTAGACTTCCTTTTTATTAAATTATAATAATATATTTCCCGTTCTTAAATCGATATTCTAAACTATAGAATTTTATGGCTAATTATAATCCCAAAAACTTTCTCATTTTGGCAGTGGATGATAATTCTGTCAATCGTATTTTATTGGAAAAACTGTTAAAAAAAGAGGGATATAAAATTACCATCTTAGGAAGTAGTGAGGAAGTTATGCCTTATTTAGCTAACATCACTCCAGATATAATATTATTAGATTTAATGATGCCTAATATTAACGGTTTAGAATTATGTGAAAGTATCAAATTAAATCCTAATTTCCAAGAAATTCCTGTAATTTTTCTTACTGCTAGTGATGAGAAAAAAGACTTATTAAAGGCTTTTGATTTAGGTGCTGTGGACTATATCACAAAACCTTTTCATAATCAAGAATTATTAGCGAGAATCAAAAATCATTTAGAATTAAAGTTTACTAGAGATGAACTTAAAAAGGCATTAATAGAGTTAGAAAAACTTGCTAAAACCGATGATTTAACAGGGATTTCTAATCGCCGTAATTTTATTGCCTTAGCACAAAGGGAATTTAATTTAGCCCAAAGACAAAAACGATTTTTTTCTTTATTAATTTTAGATATTGATTATTTTAAAACAATTAATGACACCTACGGGCATCCCATCGGCGATAAAGTTATTCAATTTGTAGCAAATAAATGTATTGAATCTGTGCGAAAAGAGGATTTATGTGCTAGGTGGGGAGGAGAAGAATTTATTATTTTTTTGTCGGAAACTGATTTAGAAGGAGCAATAATGGTGGCTAATCGTATTAGAATGGGTGTTGATCAAGAAACGATCGAAATCGAAGATCATCAAATTAATGTCACCGTTAGCATTGGGGTATCTGTTTATAATAATGATGATGTCAGTGTCAATCAAACTATTTCTAGGGGCGATATGGCATTATACCAAGCGAAAAATGAAGGTAGAAATAGAGTAGTCGCTGAAACTGGTAATAAGTAATAAGTAATAAGTAATAAGTAATAAGTAATAAGTAATAAGTAAATATTGTTAATTGTTAATTCTCCATTCTATGCAATCTTCTTCCCCTTCTTCCCCCTCTTCCCCCTCTTCCCCCTCTCATCTTCATCAGTTTTATGAGTGTCAAACTAAGGTTATTTAATTGGTCCTTGAGTACTAGCACTAAAAAATTGCCTAACCAAAGGATTATC
>NZ_JBLZFY010000207.1:0-2827 GCF_050753365.1 Geminocystis sp. CENA526 | reverse complement strand
GTACCGTAGGTGATACTCCTGACGCTACATTCAATTTTACTTTAGCAATTACTGATGTAAATGAAGCACCAACGGCGGTTAATATTACCAATTCGATCGAGTTAGACGAAAATACTGTTATTGGTGATGGTATCAAGGTCGGTGATATTGTAATTACAGATGATGCTTTAGGTACTAATGACCTTTCTTTAAGTGGTACAGATGCCGAAAGTTTTGAGATTCGTGGTATGGAGTTATTCTATATCGGTGCTAGTCCCGATTTTGAAATTAAGGCTCAATATCAAGTAACCGTCAATGTGAACGATACCACTGTGGGAGAAACCCCAAACGCTATCTTTGATTTTACTTTAGCGATTACTGATGTTAATGAAGCACCAACGGCTGTGACTCTTACCAATACTGTTATAGAATTAGTTGAGAATACAGTTATTGGTGATGGTATTAAGGTAGGTGATATTGCTATTACGGATGATGCTTTAGGCACTAATGCTCTTTCTTTAAGTGGTGCTGATGCCGAGAGTTTCGAGATTCGGGGTACAGAGTTATTCTATATCGGTGCTAGTCCTGATTTTGAAACAAAGGCTCAATATCAAGTAACCGTCAATGTGGATGATGAAACAGTGGGAGCAACTCCCGATGCTACTACAGATTTCACTCTCAATATCATTGATGTAGATGAAACTCTTCCAAATCAGCCTCCTACCGCCGTTACTGTTACCAATTCGATCGACTTAGCAGAAAATTCAGTTATTGGTGACGGTATCAAAGTCGGTGATATTGTAATTACAGATGATGCTTTAGGTACTAATGACCTTTCTTTAAGTAGTACAGATGCTGAAAGTTTTGAGATTCGTGGTATGGAGTTATTCTATATCGGTGCTAGTCCCGATTTTGAAACTAAGGCTCAATATCAAGTAACTGTCAATGTGGATGATACTACTGTGGGAGCAACTCCCGATGCTATCTTTGATTTTACTTTAGCTATCACGGATGTTAATGAACCACCGACGGGAGTGACTCTTACCAATTCGATCGAATTAGCAGAAAATACAGTTATCGGTGATGGTATTAAAGTAGGTGATATTGCTATTACAGATGATGCTTTAGGCACTAATGCTCTTTCTTTAAGTGGTGCTGATGCCGAGAGTTTCGAGATTCGGGGTACAGAGTTATTCTATATCGGTGCTAGTCCTGATTTTGAAACGAAGGCTCAATATCAAGTAACCGTGAATGTGGACGATGAAGCAGTAGGAGAAACCCCCGATGCAACGGTTAATTTTACTTTAGCTATTGGTGATATAAATGAAGCCCCCATCGTTAGTCAACCCATTGCAGATCAAACGGCACAGGAAGGCGATGGTTTTACTTTTATCATTCCAGCGGATACTTTCACTGATCCAGATGTTGATGATACTTTATTTTTCAGTGCTTCTCTTGAGGATGGTACAACTCCTTTACCTAGTTGGTTAACCTTTGATGCTGATACCTTAACTTTTAGTGGTACTCCTACCAGTGAGGATGTTGGCACTTTAACAGTGGGTGTATTTGCTAATGATGGAGAGTTAACAACTTCAGATGTTTTCACTATCACGATCGAAGCGAGTGAACCAATCCTTCCCAGTTTAGCCATTAGTGCCACCGATGCCAGTAAGAATGAAGGAAACGAAGGAGTAACACCCTTTACCTTTACTGTGACTCGTAGTGAAAACATCACTGGTGCATTAACGGTTAATTATGCCGTCACAGGAAGTGGAGAAAATGGTGCAAATGCTGATGATTTTGGCGATACATTACCCACTGGTGTTGTAGAATTTGCTGAGGGTGAAACAACTAAAACTGTTACTGTCAATGTAAGTGGAGATACCACCATCGAATCTAATGAAACATTTAGCGTTACCATCAGTGCTGAAGGTGCAAATATTTCCACTGCTAGTGCCGTTGGTACAATCATTAACGATGATACGATCGTAACCGTACTTGATAATGAAGTATTTCGATTCCGTACGGGAGATGGTTCTTATATCTTTGTAGGTAATGAAGAACGTCAAAGCATCGAAACAAACTTTCCTGGTTTTGAGTTAGAAGGATCAGCTTTTAATCTTTCCTTTGAGGAAAAAGACGATTTAATTGCTTTCAATCGTTTCCAAAACAGCGATATTCCGGGAGCTTATTTATACGCTACCGAAGAAGAAAGTGTTAGCGTTCGAGAACAATATCCTCAATTTATGTTTGAAGGTATTGCCTTTTATGCTTTTGATGCTAATGCTGGTATTGGTTCAGATATTCATCGTTTCAACAATAACGGAAGCTATATTTATGTAGCTGAAGCCGAAAGAGATAGTATTCTAGCCAATTATACTCAATTTGTGTATGAAGGAGTAGCTTTTGAAGCATTAGTATAGTTTGTTAGATTGTATTTCAGCATCTCCCATTAAAATCTTTGGTTTAATGGTGAGACTCGTCAAATAGGAATATCGCTTGATGCCATCGCCATGCGTTATCCCCGTGGTAATGGTTTAGGTGTACCTTTAGCCGAAGAAGGTTGGGAAGAAATCGAAATCGGTAAGGGTGAGATTTTACGCAACGGTGACGATATTTTACTCATCGGTTACGGCACAATGGTTAATACAGCTATGCAAACGGCGGAGATTTTGAGCGAACATGGTATCCAAGCCACCGTCATTAATGCTCGTTTCGTGAAACCCCTTGATACTGAATTGATTTTACCTTTAGCGGAAAAAATTGGTAAAGTTGTCACTTTAGAAGAGGGTAGCTTAATGGGCGGATTTGGTTCAGCCGTAGCGGAAGCCTTAGCGGATAATGATGT
>NZ_JBLZFY010000206.1:0-2863 GCF_050753365.1 Geminocystis sp. CENA526 | reverse complement strand
GATCGAACCTCCCCCATTCCCAAAACTCGATTAAAATGAATTATAATAAGCTAACAAAATAATCGGAGGTAGTCGTAATGGTAGCCCAATTAATCAAAAACCAAACAAATTTATACGATACTGATTATAATCTTTGGATATTAGAAACCGTTAAACAATTAGAAAATAAAAATTTTAATGCTGTTGACTGGGATAATTTAATTGAGGAGGTATTAGGTTTGAGTCGAAGTGATAAAAGAAAACTGGAAAGTTTATTAATGAGATTAATCGAACATCTCTTGAAATTAGGCTACTGGGAAACAGAAAGAGAGCGAAATAGAAAACATTGGAAAGGAGAAATTATTAATTTTCGGAAACAAATTAAACGTCTTTTAAGGGATAGTCCTAGTCTAAAACCTTATCTTAAAAGTGTCTTTGAGGAATGTTATCAAGATGGACGAGAAATTGCAACACAAATATCTGAACTTCCCCTTAATACCTTCCCCGAAGAGCCGATCGCACCTCTTGAACAAATCCTCGATGAAAATTGGCTTCCCTAAATCGTCACAAAACTTAACCAAAAGTTCGATCGAACCCTCACCAATATCGGGTAACTTAAAAGATAGTTAACTATTATAACTCAAAGTATCAATGAAAACTGCCTTAATTTGTGGCATATCAGGACAAGATGGAGCATATTTAGCTAAATTATTACTGGACAAAGGTTATACCGTTTGGGGAACATCCAGAGATGCTCAAATATCCCATTTTCGTAACTTAGAATATTTAGGCATTAAGGACAAAGTTAATCTAACCTCCATGACTTTAACAGATTTCCGTAGTGTCTTGCAAGTGATTACGCAAGTTAAACCCGATGAAATCTATAATTTAGCAGGACAAAGTTCTGTAGGTTTATCCTTTGAAATGCCCGTTGAAACCCTCGAAAGTATCACCATTGGAACATTAAATCTTTTAGAAGTAATCCGTTTTCTGGATCGTCCCATCAAAATCTATAATGCTAGTTCTAGTGAATGTTTTGGTGATACTGGGGATATTCCTGCCGATGAAAATACCCCTTTTCGTCCTCGAAGTCCTTATGCCGTAGCCAAATCCGCCGCTTTTTGGCAAGTAGCCAATTACAGAGAAGCCTATAACTTATTTGCCTGTTCTGGTATTTTATTTAACCATGAATCTCCCCTCAGACCTAATCGATTTGTCACTCAAAAAATCATTGCTAGTGTCTGTCATATTGCACAAGGAAGTCAAGAACTTTAAAGTTAGGTAATATGAATATTTATCGAGATTGGGGGTGGGCGGAGGAATATGTGGAAGCAATGTATTTAATGCTACAGCAAGATCAACCTGATGATTATGTCATTGCTACTGGAGAAAGTTATTCCTTAGAAGATTTTGTTCGTTTTGCCTTTGAATACTTCCATTTAGATTGGCAAAAATACGTTCAAACGGATTCTAGTTTATTTCGTCCTACGGATTGATTTGGCATTCGGACGGGCTAATCCTCAAAAGGCATGGGATAAGTTAGGATGGAAAGCGAAAAATACTACTCCAGATGTGGTGAAATTGATGATTTCTGCTAAGATTCACTAACTATATTACTTATTTACAAAACTTAACTTAATGGCAAAAAAAGCAGATTTAGGTAGTAAAAGATTAATCAGTTTAGCTCATGGAAAAATCAAATCTAAGTAAATTAAAAATATTAGTAACCGGTGCAGATGGTTTTATCGGTTCTCATCTAACCGAAACATTAGTAAAAGAAGGTTGTAATGTGAGAGCTTTTGTTTTATACAACTCTTTCAACTCTTGGGGATGGTTAGATCACTCACCTACCTAAAGTGTTTGAAGATCGTTTTCAAGTCGGAGAAACTAGCCATCGTTATCGGGTAATTAGAATCTGGGAATGTGATCCTACTCCTCTTTTATTTCAACCTGAGTTGTTACCATTAGCGGTTTTGGCTAAAAGTGAACAACCAGAAATGCTATTATCTCAAGTAGCAGATAGTATCAAAAACATAGCTGATCTCAGACAAAAAAGCAATATTGCCGCTTGTGTCGAACTATTAGCAGGTATTAATTATTCGGAGGAATTAATCAAAATGTATTTACAAGATGATCTTTTAAAAGAATCTGTTACTTATCAAAGAATCCTTAATGATGGCGTAAAAATAGGAGTTCAAAGAGAATTCGACTTCATTAATCGTCTTTTAGAAAAACGCTTTGGGAATGTTAATGAAGCCCTACGATCGAAACTTAACACTTTATCTATTGAGGAATTGGAATTATTTGGAGAAAGTCTATTTGATTTTAACTCCCTAGAAGATGCGATCGAGTGGTTAAATAATAAAGAACAAAATCATTGATGTCCAGAAAAAAATGATGGTTTCACTATTTCCGCAAAGGTAGAAATGCTTTTATCCGGTGATACTCCTGTCAGTGTGGCTAAATCAATGGGTGTCGGTGTTATGGGCTTTGCTGATGCTTTAGAACGCTTAAAACCAGATATATTAGTGGTATTGGGCGATCGCACCGAAATGTTAGCCATTGCTGAAACTGCCTTAATTCTGAGAATACCCTTAGCACATATTCACGGCGGAGAAACCACAGAAGGAGCAATAGATGAAGCGATTAGACACTCTATTACAAAAATGTCTCATCTTCATTTTGTGGCGGCAAAAGAATATGAAAAAAGGGTTATTCAATTAGGAGAAAACCCAGAAAAAGTATTCAATTTTGGTGCGATCGGAATAGATAATATTGCCAAACTAAAACTTTTAGAAAGAGAAGAATTTGAAGAATCGATGGGAGCATCCCAATTTTGCCAATATACCAAAAATGAGGATAATAGAAAGGTTAATATTTAAAC
>NZ_JBLZFY010000205.1:0-2894 GCF_050753365.1 Geminocystis sp. CENA526 | reverse complement strand
C
The DNA here is from genome assembly GCF_050753365.1 of Geminocystis sp. CENA526. Classification (NCBI taxonomy): domain Bacteria; kingdom Bacillati; phylum Cyanobacteriota; class Cyanophyceae; order Chroococcales; family Geminocystaceae; genus Geminocystis; species Geminocystis sp. CENA526. The sequence goes on along the minus strand of NZ_JBLZFY010000205.1, from coordinate 2,893 downwards.
AAAATAAAAATATTTTATCTAAAGATATTCCTAAACGATGCTCTATTTTTTCTTTAATATTATTCATTATTTATTCTCATTTTATGAAATATGACGATTCTTCTGATTTTATTATGCTAACGGGAGTATCCAATTTTTGTAAAGATATACAATCTTACAGATAATTTCAGTCGAGATATAATCTTTCACTACAAGAATTTATAACCTTCATTTTATCGTGCGTAGTGTCATCCTCAAACAAGTTACATCAGATTATAACCTTGATGAGTATAATAAAACAGGGTTTATTGTCGAACAAAACAGTGTAGAAAAGATATTTTTAAACTCAGATAGTACTGAATTTGAACACAAGTCAAAAGATAGTTTATGCAGATGTATTTTTCTATTTTTAAAAATGCAGATGTTATAAATTAACAGTTTGAATTTAACCTAATACCTGCTACCCGATACCTGATACCTATTAAAATTTAACCCATGAGTGCGTAACGTCAGTTAATAATACTGATAACTATTGACTGATATTAACTTTTGCTCGGTTGCTGAGCGTAGTCGAAGCATTGCCTCTTGTCTTTCAACAACAATTTTTGCACCTTAACAAAACGAGAATTGCTATATCGTCGGCATCAAAAGAAGATATTTTGATTATTTATGGTGTTTAAGAATACATCGATCGAACTAAAAAACAATAATTTTGCTATGTTTAAAATAGATAAATTCTTAGCTATTTAAGATTTTATTAAGACAAGGTTAAAGATAGATTAACTTATCCAAAAAGATTCATTTGGGGGCAGGTTAATATTGAATTAATTACAGTAAATTTTAAGCAAAATATGTATAATTTTTATGAATATAACCATGACGCAAAATACAGTACTTGATGTGGGAAAACAAGTAGTAGCAATTCCTCATAAAGTTTTACAAGGTTTATTAGGAAAAAAAATATCAGGTAAATTAATTATAATAGATCCCATCGATCGAGATATACAATGGATAGTATATTTAGGCAAAGGAAAAATTCATTTTGCCACCAGTGTATCGAGAAAAAGAGAAAGACTTAACTATCTTTTATCTCAAGGTTTTAAACAACATAATTTTTATATTCCCCAAGAATTAGAAGACGATTATCAATTTATTTATAAACAATGGCAGGAAAAACATTTAGACTCCCATGAAGTCAGAGAAATTTTATTTTATCTGACTCAAGAAGCCTTAATTTGTTGTTTAGCCTTACCCAGAGCGGAGGTAAAGTATGAGAAGATAGTAGGATTAGATCCTCTTATTCTCAACAAAAGTGCAAAATCCCTTGTAGAGTCGGAAAAAAGTCAGATTCGGGGATGGGCGCAAATTAGGGGGAACATTAGTTCTCCTTTTGTGCGTTTTGCCGACAGTGATTGGCATTCTCTTAAATCCTATTTTGCCGATGATGTGCCTCAATGGCAACGATTAGAAAAATTAAAACCCTATTTAGATGATCACTGTAGCTTATACGAAATTGGAACTCACTCAGGAGAAAAGGTTTTAGACTTGGGGATGTTATTTCAACCCCTAGTTAATCTCAATCTAATTAACATCAAGCCTCCTCAACATAGCACGATCGAGACTGTAAAAAAACCCTTGATTGCCTGTATCGATGATAGCCAAGCCATACAACGCATCGTCAAAATGACTTTAATTGCAGGAGGTTTTGAAGTTGTTAGTATTACCGAACCAGCTAAGGCGATGAGTATGTTTGTTCGTCAAAAACCTGACTTGATTCTCATGGATATTAATATGCCCGACATTGACGGTTATAAATTAGCGTACATGATGCGTCAGTCAGAATTACTCAAGGATATTCCCATTCTGATGTTAACAGGTAGAGACGGAGTACTCGATCGAGTCAAAGCCAAAATGATTGGTGCGGTTGGTTATATTTGCAAACCCTTCAATCCTCAAGAATTAATCCAAAGTATCAACGACAACATTCAAAAAGAGGCATAAAATCACCATGAAAAAAATATTAGTAGTAGATGACTCTAAGTCACAACAAAAGTTAGTTAACGGCTTATTACAGAATATGGGAGTAGAAATAACCTTAAGAGATAACGGAGAGTCAGCCTTACAGTGGCTGGAAGAAAATGGGCAACCCGACTTAATCTTAATGGATATTGTCATGCCAGATATGAGTGGTTTAGACGTTTGTAGGCATATCCGCAAAGAAATGAATTATAAAGCAGTGCCGATAATTTTTCTTTCTACAAAAGACGAAGATTTCGACAAATTTTGGGCATTAAGACAAGGAGGAAATGCTTATTTAACTAAACCTTATTCTCCCACAGATTTAATCAATACTGTCAAAAGTTATTTATGATTATATCCTCGTAAAACAGGCATCTTGCCTGTATTTTTCTAAATTTAAATTCTCAATTAATTAAGATTATGGATTACTTTATTATCGAGTTAATCGAAAGAAAAAAAGTCGCAATTCCTTTAAATCAAGTGCAAGAAGTTATCAATATTAACTATAGTGATATTTGCCCTATTCCGGGGGTAAATAATAATTTACTAGGGGTAACAAATCATCGAGGGAATTTTTTATGGATATTGGAATTATCAAATTTATTATTTAATCAATACTTACCGAATTTTGCTTTAAATACTATTTTGCTGACAAAAATTCAGCACAATAACTTCTTAGGCTTAGTGGTGCAAAAACTAGGAGAAATTAAAACTTTTTCTGATGTAGATAAATCCCTTAGAGATAGTGTAATTAACATTAATCCTAATTATTATCAAGGGATAATTCCTGATACAGAAGATATACCAATTCTTAATTTAGCTAATGTGCAAAATAGCCTTAATAGTTAATTTTAATAATCTTACTGTTTTCTAGTAAAGCCTTTAACTCTTTTTC
>NZ_JBLZFY010000204.1:0-3052 GCF_050753365.1 Geminocystis sp. CENA526 | reverse complement strand
CTCTTCCCCCTCTTCCCCCTCTTCCCCCTCTCATTAATTTAAGGGCTCCATTGGGGTTTAAATCCAGCTATGGGTAATTCTTCTAATTGCGGTTGTACCATTTCTGCCGAAGGTAAGGTTAATAACCATAGTCGGCTACTCAAAATTAATTCTGCTGAATCGGTGAATAATTCATCATCGGGTAAAGCAGTTTTTAAACTGTTTTGAGGTACATCATTTTCTGTGATTAATTGATCAAATAATATACCAAATCCATCGGGAGCAAGACTTATTTTCATATCCTGAAATTTGGGTAGTGCTAATAAAGGAATTATCTCCTGTGATTGAATATCGATCGCAACGAAATAGGGTTTTTCTTGAAATTCTGTTTCCATTTCTATTAATTCAGTTAACAAACAAAATAATTGTTTTCCATTGCCATTAAATTTACAATCAACGATCGAACCTTCAATATTAATTAACTCTTTTTCTAATCCTTGATTATTAACATAAAATAATGATTTAGTATAGCGTAAATCCTCATTATCTTTATTAAAATCTATCATTGCCGCACTATTTCCATCAGCAGAAAAAGTGACTACTTGTCCAAATTTTGGTAAAAAATTGACAGATTGAGGATTATTACCTTGGTTATCTAAAGGTAAAATTGCAATGCCTTCCCCTTGCGCAATAGCAATGGCTTTTCTATCAGGAGTAATAATAAAATCTCCTCCTTTTGTATTTAGTCTTTGAGGTATTTTACCCGCTTCAATTCTCCATAAATCAAAGTCTTCTGGATTGTTATAATTAATTCGTTGCACAATAATAATTTCACCATTTTCTCCTGCTAAATCAAACTTATTATTTTGATATTCATTGGCTTCTAAAACTAATCTTAATTGAGAGGGAACTCTTGTGGTTAAATCTTGAGATAAACCCGTAGAAACTTCATAAATATCTAATAGAGGAAACTCACCATTTTTTTTATTTTCATCAATAGCAGAAAAAACAATTCTTTCTGAATCTGGAGTAAATTTAAAGTCTATTACTGTTAAATATTCGGGAGTTAAAATAGTCTTATTTTGTTTGGTAGAATTATTTAAAATAAGTCTTCCACTTTCTTCTCCTTGACTACCAATATAGGCAAAAGCACGATCTCTACTAGGAAATTCTGCTACAAAAGGATCAATATCTGCTCCTAAATTTCCCCTAAATTTTTCTTGCGCATTTTTCAGAGATAAACGATAATTTCTACCGTAAGGAATGACATTATTTAAGGTAAAAACCATCCTCTTTCCCGACCAACTTATTCTACCATCTAAAGAAGGTTCTATTCTTAAATTTTCTTCTACACTTTCTTGAGACATGGGTCGATCGAATATAATAGAAAAACCTCGATCTTTACTGCTAATTTTTTGATCTCGCCAACTAAAATATTCTACATGGGGTAAATTTTTAAATAGGCACTCATTATCTTGACAAAATAAACTTCCCCCCACCAAAATAACTATGATAAAAGTAAGAACCGTAATAACTGTAAAGCATACTTTATCTATGGTTTCTCGGAAAAAATTTGTTGTAATCATAGTATTTTTTTGCTTAATTTCTCTTGAATATAGTCAGATTAATTACCTCTAGTATCTAATCATTTTCTATATAATGTATGTTCTTCTGGTTATAATAGTCAAAAAAGTTAACTTTTTCTAGGTTAATTTGTAGATTTAATTTATCTCCAATTTTTATTATTTGATCAGTAAATATTTTTACCAATAAATTATACTGAGTATCCCCTTGTAAATGAACATTTAAAATAGACTCATTTCCCAAGGCTTCCACAAGGTTAACTATCACGGAAATACTATTATCTAATTCTGAAGATATAGTAAAATATTCTGGTCTAATACCTAACCAAATTTTTTCATAATTATAGTTTTTTAATAATTGTTGCCATTTAGAAGATAACGATAATTTAAAGTGAGAATGAGTAATTAAATCAGGTTTTTCATAGTTTACCTCAAGAAAGTTCATCGGCGGACTGCCAATAAATTGCGCCACAAATTTATTAATCGGTTGATGATATATCTCTAAAGGTGTGGATACTTGCTGAATTTCACCTTGATTCATGATCGCAATACGATCGCCCATGGTCATGGCTTCTGTTTGATCATGGGTTACATAAATAGTAGTCACCCCTAATTGTTTCTGTAGTTTAACAATTTGTCCTCGTGTTTCTGTTCTTAATTTTGCGTCTAGGTTAGATAATGGCTCGTCCATTAAAAATACAAGGGGATTACGAGAGATCGCCCTTCCTAAAGCAACCCGTTGTTTTTGCCCTCCTGATAGCTGTTTCGGCAGACGTTGCAGTAGGTGTTCAATTTGCAACATTTGGGCTACTAAGTGAACTTTTTTACTAATTTCTTTCTCACTTTTCGACAAATAACGCCATTTTTTTGGTAATTTTGCGGTAAGGGTAGTTAAGATTTTATCCACAGGAGTAGAGGGTATGCCCTGATTCATGCGTCTTAAACCGAAGGCAATGTTATCATATACCGTCAAATGAGGATAAAGGGCGTAATTTTGGAATACCATCGCTATATCCCTCGCTTTAGGCGGTAAATTATTCACGGTTCGATCGCCTATAGTAATGTTACCAGCGCTAATGTCTTCTAACCCTGCAATTAAGCGCAATAAAGTACTTTTACCGCATCCAGAAGCACCCACCAACACCATAAATTCGCCATCTTCAATCGTGAGATTAATTCCCTTCAAAACATGGGTAGAAGTAGGGGAATTTTCTACTGTGTCGGGAGAATTTGTCACTCCAGTAACTCCCAAAGCAAAAGAGGGTGAAAACTTTTTACTAGAAGGGGTATAGGTTTTGTAGAGATTGTCAATAATAACCTGTGCCAAGGGGGAATCTACTCTATTTAAACAACAATAGACAAGGATTATACCATGACTTTAAAAGAATGAACTAAAAGATAAAGATGGGCTTATGATCATCTTACACAACCTGAGTGAACTATAAAATGATGAAGATAAGAGGGTAGAGAGGGGGAGGAGGGGGAAGAGG
>NZ_JBLZFY010000203.1:0-3081 GCF_050753365.1 Geminocystis sp. CENA526 | reverse complement strand
GGTTAAAAATTATGGAAGGAAAATTAATTGTCAAGGGCAAAAATTTACAGGTAGAATTTTTAAGTAAAAAAGGTACTCCTGTACCTACCAATCCAAAAGAAAGTGAGTTATCATCTCCAATTCTTCACTTAAAGAAAAACTCCATTGATAGTCTTCATAACAAAGAGGTAGAATTTGATTTAGTCAGTGGACAACCTCAAAAAATTAGAGAAAAAGGTAAATCGTGGGAAGGAGTTAGTATTTCACAATCTAATCAATCCAATCAATCTAAATCTACTAATCGAGTTAACCCCACAACAAGAAATAATCCACAATCATCCCAAAGGCAAACACTAAGGAATGTAAATATTCGAGGAGAATTTCACAACCCTTATAACTTTATCCCTACTCCTCCTCGTAAAAATGATAACTCAGAATTGTTCGATCGAACCCCCGTTGGACATGGCAAATATCATGAAAATTATTGGAGTGGGAATATCACAGTAAAACTAACCACCAAAACCCCCTTATTAATCCCTGATGCAGGTAATGCCACCGAAGATAATAATGGACATAAAACCTATCCTCTCAGAATTGGAGCAGATGGTAAACCATTATTACCCATTACATCCGTAAAAGGAGCATTGCGATCAGCTTACGAAATGGTGACAAATTCCCGTTATTCCATCTTTGAAAAACACGAAGACAGATTAGCCTATCGCACTCCTGCAAAAATTACAGTTGTACCTGCAAGGGTAGAAAATAAAGAAGGAGAACTCTTTTTAAGGATAATGGATGACACTGGTTTAGTGGGAGAAACCGCCAGACTGAAACGTTATGAGAAAAACAGCAGAAATAAAGACAAAGGAGAAAGCCATGTTGCCACTAAATATAAAGGTAAAAATCAATTACCTCAACATGGGGAAGCCGTCTGGGTAAAATTAAGCAAAGGTAAAGTACAAGAAATTATACCTCGTGATCAAAATCCTAGCGATACTTCATGGAAACAAGGATGGGTATGTGTAACGGGTGCAAATATTAACGGTAAAATGAATGAAAGGGTATTTATCGAACAAAATAATAATGAGTTAATATTCGTTACTGATAAAGTTAAATCCTTATGGGAAGAGTTAATCAGAAACTATCAACAAACCCACATTAAAGATTTAGAAAAACGTAAGGCAAAAAATCAGTCTCCCACAGCTTATTTAGGTGGCAAACCCGGGGAAACAGGATGGTCAAAACACATTTGGGATGAAAAAGAGTTACAATTCAAAGAAGGCACTTTATGCTATGTTGAATTTGATAATAGAGGCAATATAACAGCTATTCAACCTGTTACTATTTCTCGCCGTTTATATAAATATTCCCCTGAGTCTTTACTCGATGATACCTTCTTAAAACCTGCCCAAGACATCAAAGAATTATCACCTGCTGACAGGGTTTTCGGTTGGGTAAATCAAAAGGGTAAAGGTTCATACAAAGGTAATTTGCGTATCAATGCCTTAACCTGTATCACGGATAATTGTATTGAAAATTTTGGCGATCGAGGTTTACCATTAAATATATTAGGACAACCCCAACCATCTCAAGCCAGATTTTATCAGGCACAAGATAAACAAGGCACTCCTTTAAAGACTGGTAGTGATAAAGGAAAAAGCTATAGTGACAAGAATCAAAGTTTAAGGGGAAGAAAAGTATATCCTCATCAAAACTTACCTGCTAATCATTGGGATAATGCTAATCTCGATCGAACCCAACAAAATAATAATGGACATTATCAAGAATATTATAGACCAGATAGCACAAGAGATGATCAGAATCGATCGATTCAAGCATGGGTTAAACCTAATACTGAATTTACCTTTAACATCGATATAACTAACCTTTCTACCGTAGAATTAGGTGCATTATTACTGATTTTAAACTTGCCTGAAAACCATTATCATCGTCTTGGGGGAGGTAAACCCTTTGGTTTTGGTAGTGTGAAATTTACCATCGATTGGGATAAAACCGACTTGAGAAAAGGGGAAGACTGGAAAGAATACTATAGTAGCCTTTTACCCATTTCCAAACCCAATGCCAATGTCGCCAAAGCATCTATTGAGGAATTTAAACAAGCGGTAGAGACATCTTATAACGGAAAATTTGAGGAAGTATCCTTTATCAAAGCCTTATTAGTTGCTACTCAGGGTTATAGCGATAACTTACCTATTCACTATCCTCGAAAACAAACTAATCCAAGTACAGACGTAAAAATCTTTGAGTGGTTTGTGGATAATGAAAATACCAATCAACGTAATGGGGGTTTGAAAGTCGCTTTACCAATGTTAGCAAATGATGGTGGTTTACCCAGAAATCCTCGTTAAAATTAATAGAAAAAGTCTCTCTTATTTAGGGAGATTTAATAATAAAAAATAAAATTTATGTTTACTCAAGCAGAAAAAACAATCGGTTTAACAGAGTTTTTACAACTACCAGAAACAAAACCAATTAAAGAGTTTATTAACGGTTATATTTATGAAAAACCAATGCCGAAAGGAAAACATAGTACCATTCAAACTTTTTTAACCACTGCCATTAATCAACAGGGTTTAACTAATAAAAAATGTTGTGCTTTTACCGAACTTCGTTGCAATTTAAACGATCGATCTATTGTACCTGATATAAGCGTAATTAACTGGGATAAAATACCCAAAGATGAACGGGGAGAAATTGCTAATATTATCGAAATTCCCCCCGATTGGATTATTGAAATTTTATCTCCTCAACAAAGTTCAATTCGAGTAATTGATAACATTTTATTTGCCCTTAATTATGGTAGTCAAATAGGTTGGTTAATTGATCCCCAAGAAAGACTTATCATGACTTTTTTACCCAATCAACAGCCTCAAATTCAACAAAATCAAGATTTATTACCAGTGTTATCTTCTCTCTCTAATTGGCAAATTTTACCTCAAGAAATTTTCAACTATTTAACGTTTATTTAACTGTCATATTTCGATTATGAAAATAATAGATTCTAATCAATCTTATACTTTTAGCAAAATTTTTGAACTCCAAGTAAATATTGATGAATTTGTAGCTGATTTTGGTTATTTA
>NZ_JBLZFY010000202.1:0-3156 GCF_050753365.1 Geminocystis sp. CENA526 | reverse complement strand
GTATATCATTAAAAGAATATTGAGGGAAATATTGAGGAGAAGTCAACAGTTTTGTGACGGTGAGAGGAGTATCTTCATAAGCAATATAAGCCAAGCGACATAAATAAGCCATGTTGAGAATATAAGATTTATCAACTTGAACAGCTAAGGGTAAAGACTCTATCTCAACTCCCATATAGTTGTTAACAACCCCTTGTGCTAAAGATTTAGCCATGAATTTGATAGAATTATTAAGATTAGAGCGGAAGTTAACCATTGAAAATGTCCTCCTAAATCTATTAGTTTGTTTACAGGCAAGATGCCTGTTTTACGGTATCGAATGTTTTACGGTATCGAATTGTGGGGCTTGATACATGATGCTCATACTCACCCTTGTATTGTGTAACGTCAAAAGTTAAGGGATTCAGGAGGTTTCCACGGGTGTTGTTTTTGCCAAGGTAGATTTTTTTTACGCCAATCAGAATTAGAATTGTCAAGAATATTTTGATAGTTTCCTGAATCGTACCATTTCAAAAGTTCAGCACCTCTCATCACCGTCCAAGGATGAGAATTTCTCATGGTACTAACTACTTTAGCAACTAAATCTAAAGCATCATAGTCATAATCTTGAAACTCTTTTGCTTGTTCAATAAAATCATCGATTAATTCTGAATTAAAATATTTAATCGGTAATCCTGCCATTTTGATTAAGGCTGTCATTGCGGTTTTTATATCTTGACAAGTTAATAATGCGGTGCGATCGGCTGTTAATTCTGCCATGCGTTGCCAATTAAACAAGGCTAATTCAATACCTAAAGAGATTGTGCCTCCAAAACCTAAAGTCATATCTCCCAAAATTCGAGTGATGATAGGCATAAAGGAAGCCATTTGGTAATATAAAACATGATTGCTTTTAATATGACCTAATTCATGACCGATAATAAATAGAAGCTCATCTTCTGTCAATAAATCGACACAACCAGAGTTAATCACTAAAATCGGATTTTCGATACCTGCGGTAAAAGCATTAATGCCATAACTCCAATCAATGTAAAAACTAGGTAATTTTTGGATATTAAGTATCTCACAGGCTTCTTCTAAGGCATTATATAAAGTTGGAAAATTGGTTTTATTTACTCGTAAGTTACTGCCGGTATATTGAATTTTTAAAATTCTCTCAATGCCAATTTTATTAACTTGTCGAATCAGCATATCTAAACCTGCGGTATTTTCCAACATTTCACGGGTTTCTATGTCAAAAGGATGTTCATAATCTTTTGGATTAATCATCGATAGTTTTTTCCTAACCATAATTTTTTACCTCTTAAATATAGTTATCCCTCAATAAATAATTTTGATTCACCATATCCATTTGACCTCCAGAAAAATATTAATATAGGGTTGTAGGGGTTGAATAATATTCAACCCTTTATTGCTTTCGCCCTTATTACTCTTAAAGGGGTAACTACAAACCTTTTTTGATGGTGAGCATTGCCCACCCTACGGTTTTAGGTTATTTTTTCGAGGAACTGATCATAGGCAGTGTCAATGTCATTCCAAACCGTATAGATTTCACGATCGAAGTTACGGAGTCGATCGATTTCGGCTTGTCGATCGATTTCTTTGGATTGTTTTTGAGCTACTAATTCATCAACGGTGGTTTTACGAGAATTAATATCTTCATTAATTCGACTGATGACTTCTTTTTTGAAAGTGTCAAAAGTTTGTTTAATTTGCAGATAAACCGGATGGGCTTGTTCTTTTGCTAATTTAGGCAATTCTTTTTTCATTTCCTCTTTTGCTCGTTTAGCTAATTCCGCCCTCGCTTTAACTAATTGAGCTCCTCCGACTAAAGCATTAACTACTACAATACCGAGCGGACCTAAGATTGCACCAAAAAGGTTAATCAGAACTAAATTACCGACAACTACTGCTATAAATTGAGTTACTAAACTTTTCCAATTCAAAGCTCCCGTACCCACTAACACCGCACCAGCCGGATTCCCAGTAAATAAACCAACAGCAGTACCTGCCCACTTCGCCCATCTTGGAGATTTATCTTCTGTGGAAATATGATTAGTTTGAATTGTTTGCCCTGAGAGTTTTTCACTCATTTTGTCGGTGACATTGCTATAATTACTACCATATTCATTAGCAATTTGTCCCAGTCGAACAAAAGCCTCTTTCAGTTGTGCCTCACAACGCCTTGTCCATTGTGCCATACGGTCTTTAAAATAACCCTCAAAGGCTTTTTGCAATTTTGCCTCAAATTCTTTGCGTTTTCCGCCTCTTAATAATTCCAAGACTTTCAAATCTGGTTGATAAGGTTCAAAATCCTTTTCAAAGGTATTAGATAAGTTACACAAGTAGTTATAGAAATCATCAGCTAAATTCTCGGCGTTACTTTCAGCAATATCTTCTATTTCTCCCTGAAAATTATCCCGAATGGCTTTAAGATTCTCGTATTCAGGACGAGCTGATTTGATTCTTTCGATTAACTCATCTAAACCCATATCTATCTGGGGTAAACGTTCTTCTACTTTATTATGAACTTCCAGATGAACCTGACGGGCTAAACCTTTAACTTTTTTGATTTCGGCAAATAAACGTTCCCTCGTTAAAAAATGATCTAAAGCCGGTAAGAATCGATCGAAACCAGTACCTTGCAATGAACCGGGGGGATCTTTTTTCAAGGCTTTAAATGCACCCAGAGAATTAAGCTCAAAAACTCTTTGTTCGTACAAATTTTTTCCTTCCGTCATACAATAAGACTCAAGATTACTGCGAAAAACTTGACGGAGTTTTCTTTCAGCCTCTTCTAATTCATCTTCATCTTCTAGTTTAGAAACAATCGTATCCCATTGATTAATTAAAAAGAAGACGTTTAAATCTTGACCTTTAATATAACGTTCTAAATAGTTACGTTCTTCTTTAGTACAGGGCTGTGTAGCACAAAGCACAAAAAGAATGGCATGAGCCTGACTAATATAGCCTAAACTGAGTTCATTTCGAGCTTCCGTATCATTTAAGCCAGGACTATCAATAAATGCCACTCCTTTCTCTAGTAGAGGCAATGGATATTCAACAATGGCATAATCGACATCAGGAAAAGCCTTTTTGTCCTCCTTGTCTAATTGTTTGGCTTCATCTGCACGAATAGTATATATTTCTTTAAAA
>NZ_JBLZFY010000201.1:0-3205 GCF_050753365.1 Geminocystis sp. CENA526 | reverse complement strand
GGGAACTTTTGTCTTTAAGGCAATAAACGCTTGGGGAGAGGATGCCTCTATTTTGATTGGTAGCAATACCTGTCAGGGTAAGCAATCTCTATGAACCAAGAATCCCACGTACTTCAGTCGTGGGAGTGTCAAAATTATCCCTTGTTCTAGTACAATAGAGCATGAATATAAAATATGGAGAAATTAAGATTATTTTCTCAAGTATTTTATGAGTATCAAAAATATTGCAGTTGTTATGATGAGTGAAACGGACAATTACCCTGACTTAGAAAAAGAGATGGAAATGGCAGAAAACCAAGAAAATTTGTCGGTAGAAGAATTAATTCCCGATGAAAATATTAACTTAGAAAATATGGACTTTAGTTCTGAACAACCCTCAGAAGATCATCAGGAAGATTCGATCGAAGAATTGACCTTAGAATCGGATGTACCAGATACCTTCGTGGAAAATGAAGAAACAGAAGAAACAGAGCTAAATGAAGCCACCCAAGCCCATATCACCACCCTAGAAGCAGAAATTGCTCAACTCAAAGCTAAACTAGAACAGGAAATAGAGCAAGGTAAAGCAGTTCAAGGACAATACATGAGATTGACCGCAGATTTTGACAACTTCCGTCGTCGCACCAGTAAAGAAAAAGAAGAACTCGAACAGGTAATCAAGAAAAAAACCATTATGGAACTGTTACCTGTTGTTGACAACTTTGAAAGAGCTAGAACTCAAATTAAACCTAGTAATGATGGAGAATTGAATATCCATAAAAGCTATCAGGGAGTATATAAAACCTTTGTGGATAGTCTGAAAAAAATCGGTGTTTCCGCCATGCGCCCCGAAGGAGAACCATTTGATCCTAACTTCCACGAAGCCATGTTAAGAGAACCCACTTCAGAATATGAAGAAGGGATTGTTATGGAACAGCTAGTTAGAGGGTATCTTCTTAATGATGACGTATTAAGATACGCCATGGTAAAAGTTGCCGCTCCTCCCGAAGACAATTCCGAAGGGGAACAAACCAACGAAAATGAGTCAGAAAATAATTAATTTAAGAAAATTTTGCATAATTTTCTATCCTGACTATAATGATATAACAATAGTTCACTCACTAAGTAAACCGCCATCACTGTAAGCTATGGGAAAGGTCATAGGCATAGATTTAGGTACAACCAATAGTTGCGTTGCCGTTTTAGAAGGGGGAAAACCCATCGTCATCACTAATCAAGAAGGTTCGAGAACGACTCCTAGTATTGTAGGATTCGGGAAAGGAAATCAACGATTAGTGGGGCAATTAGCCAAAAGACAAGCGGTGACAAACGCTGAAAATACTGTTTATAGTATTAAACGCTTTATCGGTCATCGTTGGGAAGAAACCGAAGTAGAAAGGGCAAGAGTAACCTATAACTGTGTTAGGGGAAAAGATAACATGGTTTCTGTGGATATTCAGGGAAAAAGTTATACCACCCAAGAAATTTCCTCTATGATTCTGCAAAAGTTAAAAAATGATGCGGAAACTTTTTTAGGGGAAAGTGTATCTCAAGCAGTAATTACCGTTCCTGCCTACTTCACCGATGCCCAAAGACAAGCCACCAAAGATGCTGGAGTGATTGCGGGTTTAGAGGTGATGCGGATCATTAATGAACCTACCGCCGCCGCTTTAGCCTATGGGTTAGATAAACAGGATGAAGATCAATACGTTTTAGTTTTTGACTTAGGGGGAGGAACTTTTGACGTTTCTATCCTCCAATTGGGAAATGGTATTTTTGAGGTTGTCTCTACTTCTGGCAATAATCAGCTAGGAGGAGATGATTTTGATGCAGTGATTGTGGATTGGTTAATTGCTAGGTTTGAACAACAAGAAGGCATTGATTTACGATCGGACAAAATGGCAGTACAAAGATTAAGGGAAGCGGCGGAAAAAGCCAAAATAGAGTTATCTAATTTGACTCAAACCTCTATTAACTTACCTTTTATCACGGCGGATGAAAGTGGACCTAAACATTTAGAATTAGAACTATCTCGTCCCCAATTAGAAGATTTGATTAAACCTTTAATCGATGGTATAGTTCCGCCCATGGAACAAGCATTAAAGGATTCTGGACTTCGTAAAGAACAAATCGCTCGGATTGTGCTTGTAGGTGGTTCGACTAGGAGTCCTGCTATTTCCACTAAAATTGAGCAATATTTTGGTCAAGGTATCCCCATCGATCGATCGATCAACCCTGATGAAGCAGTGGCTTTAGGTGCTGCCGTTCAAGGAGGCGTATTAGGAGGAGAAGTACGCAATTTACTATTATTAGACGTTACTCCCTTGTCTTTAGGATTAGAAACCCTAGGAGAAGTATTCACAAAAGTTATCGAAAGAAATACGACTATTCCCACCAGTAGGACTCAAATATTTTCTACTGCCATCGATGGACAAAGTTCCGTAGAAATCCATGTCTTGCAAGGGGAACGATCGATGGTGAAAGATAACAAGAGTTTAGGAAAATTTTTGTTAACAGGTATTCCCCCCGCCCCTAGGGGAGTTCCCCAAATTGAGGTATCTTTTGATATTGATGTGGATGGTATTTTAAAAGTATCGGCTAGAGATAAAGGTACGGGGGTAGAACAAAGTATCTTAATTACTAATACAGGTGCATTAAGTTCGTCCGAAATCGAAGGCATGAGACAAGAAGCACAACGATTTGCTTCCGAAGATAGTCGTAGGTTAGAATTAGTGGAAATCAAGAAACAATTAGATAGCCTAGTCTATAGTTATCAGTTAACCCTTGACAAAAATCCTCATTTAGTTAGTAGTGAATTAAGAAATAAAATTGAGTCCAGTCGTAGAAAATTAGAAGATGCCATCGATTCTTCCTCGACTCCAGTGTCACAGGTGGAAAACTTAATGAAGGATTTTCGTAGTTTAGTGGTTAATATTGGCGCACAAGCCTACGACTCTAACCAAGATCCCACTATTATCGGTGGATTTGAACAACAAAGTTCTACTTCCTATGAAGAGATAGATAATGATGACGACTTCAAGAGTATTGAAGATGAAATTTTAAGTGGTTTAAGTCAAATCTCTGAAGACCCTAGCGAGTTTGAATTTGATTATGATAAAGATGAGACTATCACGGGAGATTATGAAACTGTAGATTAATTAAGAATTAAGAATTAAGAATTAAGAATTATTTGAAAGCATTTTCTTCCCCCTCTCCCCCCTCTTCC
>NZ_JBLZFY010000200.1:0-3227 GCF_050753365.1 Geminocystis sp. CENA526 | reverse complement strand
ATTTAATTTCTTTGAAATTCCTGTTTATCGTCAAACAAATATCACTGTAGAAAAATCCTCTTTGGTTGAAATTAGCCCTAAATATCCTTTATTTAAACACCAAAGAAACGCCGCTAATCGGGTTAAAAAATATTTATATCATCCTCCCTATCGTGGGCTTTTACATATGCCTACAGGGGCGGGAAAAACCCGTACAGCGATGAATATTATTGCGGATCATCTACGAAATCATGAACCGACTTTGGTGGTTTGGTTGGCTTATAGTGAGGAGTTATGTGAACAGGCAGTCAATGAATTTGAAAAGGCTTGGAGCTATTTGGGCGATCGCACCTTAACTGTTTATCGTTTTTGGGGTAGCCATGATTTAGCCATAGAAGATATAAAAGATGGTTTTGTGGTGGCAGGATTGAGCAAAGTTTATAACGCCCTACAAAAAAGTATCCGTTTTATTAATCAATTAGGAGTGCGTACATCCCTTGTAATTATCGATGAAGCCCATCAGGCGATCGCACCTACCTATAAATTAGTCTTAGATAGTTTGGTTATCCCCTACGAAAAAACAGCCTTACTAGGCTTAACCGCTACCCCCGGACGCACATGGGCAGACATAGATAAAGACGCTCAACTAGCTAATTTTTTCGCTCAACAAAAAGTAACCCTTGAAATAGAAGGCTATGATAACCCCGTTGATTATCTTGTAGAACAACAATACTTAGCTAAAGCCATTTATCGTCCCCTCTTTTATGATAGTGGCTTAAAATTGACCCAAAAAGACATCAAACGCATTAACGAAGAATTAGACATTCCCCCTTACATTCTCCATCGCCTAGAAGAAGACGAGCAACGTAACCTCCGCATTATTCTCGAATTAGAAGCCTTAACCCAAAGACACGAGCGTATTATTGTATTTGCCATTTCCGTTAACCATGCTCAAATTCTCACCTCTGTTTTACGATTAAGAGGATGGAGTGCGATCGCCCTTACTGGCACAACCCCTAAAACCGAAAGAGAAGCAATCATCAACCGTTTCAAAGATGATAGCCCCGAACCACAAATATTATGTAACTACGGCGTATTAACCACTGGATTCGATGCACCAAAAACCAGTGCCGCCGTCATCGCCCGTCCCACCAAATCCCTTGTACTGTATAGCCAAATGGTAGGACGAGCCATTAGAGGACTCAAAGCTGGAGGCAACGCTACCGCCGAAATTATCACCGTAGTCGATAGTCAAATGCCAGGCTTTGGGTCTGTTTCAGATGCTTTTAATAATTGGGAAGACGTTTGGAGGAAAAACCATGAATAATAATCCCCATGATATAGTTCCAGCACATTTAGCCGTTCAAGCTATGCGCGATAACGGTTACAAAAACGCAGCCTATGCCATCGCCGAGTTGATGGATAATGCCATTCAGGCGGGGGCATCCCAAGTAGAATTACTCTGTGGGCAAAGGATGAAACAATTAACATCCCGAAAAAGCTCCCATATCGAACAAATCGCCGTATTAGATAATGGTTGTGGTATGGATGCGATGGTTTTACGCCTAGCCCTGCAATTCGGCAACGGCACTCACCTAGAAAAAGATCAACATACTGGCATCGGGCGTTTTGGTATGGGTTTACCCTCATCATCGGTTTCTCAGTGTAAGAGAGTGGATGTTTGGTCATGGCAAAATGGAGTAGAAAATGCCCTTTATACTTACCTCGATCTCGATGAAATCAAAACCCGTCAGTTAAACGAAGTACCCCAACCTATTCCGAAATCTGTACCCCATACATGGTTAAAAGTAGGGCAAAGTTTTGGTTATAGTGGCACATTAGTAGTGTGGTCAAAAATCGATCGTTGTATGTGGCGCACAGGTAAAACCATTATCGATCATTCCGAATTATTGATCGGCAGAATGTATCGTAAATTTTTGAATAATGATCAAGTGACAATAAGAATGTATGCTTTTGATTTAGATAGCTATGAGCAAATCTTAGAAAGATATGCCTTACCAAATGATCCCCTTTATTTGATGAGTAAAACATCTTGTCCTCCTCCCTTTGATAATCAGCCTATGTTTCAAGTATGGCAAGGAGATAACAATGAAGAAACAACTTTTCTGATCAATTTTGAGGGAAAAGATCACGAAGTTAAAGTTCGTTTTGCGTATGCCAAAGAGGAAGCGAGAAAAAGTGAAAACGGCAAACAACCGGGGGCATTGCCTTATGGTAAACACGCCGCTAAAAATGTGGGAGTTTCTGTCGTTCGTGCTGGACGAGAATTAGAATTAGATCAAACCTTAGTTAATACCTATGATCCTACCGAAAGATGGTGGGGAGTAGAAGTAGATTTTCCTCCCTCCCTTGACGATATTTTCGGGGTGACGAATAATAAACAATCTGCACGTAATTTTGGAGAAGTTTTAGCCCTTGATATAGAATCTTTATTAGAAAATGGAAAAACGATTGCTCAGTTAAAAGAGGAATTAAAAGAAGATCAAGATCCCAAACTACCATTGATAGACTTAGCAGAAAAAATTAATTCTCAACTAACAGTTATTCGAGGACTAATTAAAACCCAAACAAGAGGCGATCGCACTTCTTCTTCACAACGTCATGACTATAAACCTCAAAAAACGGCAACTTTTATCACCAGAGAAAGACAAAGTAATGGTTATAAAGGAGAAAGCGATAAAGACGAACAACTACCCAAAGAGGAGAGAAAACAAGCCATTCAAGAAACATTAATCGAAGAAGGAATTACTCCCACCCAAGCAGAATTACTCGCTGCCACCACCGTTGACGATGGCTTAAAATATACATTTGTGGAAGCCTCCCTCGATACTCCTGCTTTTTTCTCCGTCAAACCCAAAGGAGGAGCAATTATTGTCACCCTTAACACTAGACATCCTGCCTATAAAAATCTAGTGGAAGTTTTAGAAGAAAATCTTGAGGATGCGGATATAGAAACCTTACGCACCCGTTTAGCTAACTCTTTAGATGCTCTTAAATTGCTCTTGATGGCATGGGCAAGATATGAAGATGAGCAACCCGAAGGAGTACGCAAACAAAACGCTCAAGATGCCCGTATCGATTGGGGAAGACTAGCCCGAAGATTCTTGGAAAATGAGGAGTAATTATACATGAGGCGGGGTGTGCCTCGCCCTACAAAAATAAAAGATACTTTATAGCTAAAAAATATAATCTAACAAATAATTATTAAATTTAATGAATTTTGGTAA
>NZ_JBLZFY010000199.1:0-3276 GCF_050753365.1 Geminocystis sp. CENA526 | reverse complement strand
GCTAATAGCCAAAAAATTGGAGATTTAAGCATTTCAGGTAGTCAATGGCAATTAGCAGATAATACTTCTTTAGACGTATTGGTAGGGGAAGATGAATGGGTTGCGGAGGCGATTTCTATACCTAATTATGCCCCAGATGGTTTGCCCATAATTGCTTTATCTTATTTAATCTTGATGAAATTATCAGCTAGTCGCACTCAAGATTTAGCAGACATCAGTAGAATGTTGGGTTTAGCAAAAGAGCCAGAATTAATTAAAATTAGACAAGTTGTCAAAAAATATTTACCTAGTGCGATCGAAGATTTAGAAAGTTTGATTATGTTGGGAAAACTAGAAATGAACAATTAATAAAGAGCTACTAAAATTATATTATTTATGGAAAAAAATTATGAGAAAAAGGAGAATTAGAACTAATAATCATCCCAGTCAAAATTTAGATTCATTTTTAGATATTTTGACAAATACTGTGGGAGTTTTAATGTTTATTGGTTTGTTTGTAAGTTTATTAGCAGTAGAAGCGGGAACAATTATTCGCACTCCTTTACGAGCTGAAACTAATAAAAAACCCTATTTTTTTGAAGTAAGAAATAATCAAATTTTTCAAGTTAGTGATCCTAAATTAGATTCTGCTGTTGAAAGAACTTTAACTACTTTACCTAATTGTAAAATTCCAGAAATTCCTCAAAATATACCTTCTTATTTATATAATTTTTATATAGAAGAAATAGAAAAATATGAGCTATGTATTTCTAATAGAAATAGCCTCCTACAAAGATTTAATTATAATAATGAATATTACTCTATGAATTTTACTAATGATGGTTCATTAAAATATGAGGCAAAAATATCAGCTTTAGGAGAAAATAAAAATCAATTAAGAGATAAAAATTCTAAATTTAATGGCACTTTAAAACAACTAAATCCTAATGTAAATTATATTGCTTTTATTGTGCGTCCTGACAGTTTTGAGGCGTTTCGAGTTGCGAGGGAAAAGGCTTGGAGTTTGGGTTATGAAGTGGGTTGGGAGCCTATTCCTGATGATCAAATGTTATTATTTGGTTCTGGTGGTCGATCGATCGGGGTACAATAGTTTCCAAGAATGTACCCTTGTGAGTCTTCCCTTCCTCCCCTCTTATCTTCATCATTTTATATCGAACTCAGGTGATTTTAGTGCTGGAAGTATGTCACCTCGATTCTTGATAATTTCTTTTCAGATTTTGTCAAAATTCATTGTAAAATGTAAGTGTAAATTTATGCGAGTCCTATGGTTACACCCCAACCAGTACCTTCAGAGATTATTGAACAAGTAGCAGAGTATTTTAATATTTTGAGTAATCCCATGCGTTTACAAATTCTCAATCTGTTGGGGGATGGAGAAAAATGTGTACAAGAATTGGTCGATCGAACCAACACCAGTCAGGCAAACGTTTCTAAGCATTTAAAAATTATGCTACAGGCAGGAATTATTAATCGCCGTCCCGAAGGTACATCTGCCTATTATTATGTAGAAGATACCCTAATTTTTGAGTTATCTCATCTTGTGTGTAATCGTTTAGCTGAAAAAATCGAAAAACAAGCCCTTCAATTTCGTAATTTAACTTTTGTCAATAAGTTGAGTTAACTTTTGAATACTCACTATCCACTATTCACTATTAATTAATAGGGTTTTCTGCCGTAAAGGTAGGTTAAATATTTGAGATGCTCACTAATATCATCCGTTAAAACACCCTCTAAATAACGCCAACTCCAGTTATCTACGATCGTACCGGGGGTATTCATCTTAGCGTCTGAACCTAAGCCTAACAGGTCTTGTACAGGAAAAATAGCTAAATTGGCTACGGATGCTAAAGCTAAACGAATTAAACTCCAGTGGATACCCTCATTATCAATGTTGCCTAAAAAGTCAACAACCCTTTTTCTTTCCGCAAACGATCGTTTTTCAAACCAGCCTACAGTGGTATCATTATCATGAGTTCCCGTATAAACTACACAGTTTCGATCGACATAATTATAGGGTAAAAAGCCGTTGGCTCGATCGGAATCAAAGGCAAAATGCAACACCTTCATACCGGGGAATTTATACTTATCGCGCAATTCTTCCACTTCTGGAGTAATTACCCCTAAATCTTCCGCAATAATCGGTAAAACCCCTAATTCTGCTTCTAAGATACTGAAAAACTTATCACCGGGGGCTGTTAACCATTCACCATTGATAGCAGTGGTTTCTCCTTCTGGCACAGCCCAATAAGCCTCAAAACCTCGAAAATGATCGATACGCATAATGTCAACGTATTCTAACATTCCCTTGATGCGCTGTATCCACCATGCAAAGTTATTTTCTTCTAATACTTCCCAGTTATAGACAGGATTTCCCCATAATTGCCCTGTTTCACTGAAGTAGTCGGGAGGAACACCTGCCATTAATGCCGCCGCACCTGTTTTTTCATCTAAACAAAATATCTCTTGATTTGCCCACACATCCACGCTATCATGAGCAACATAAATGGGAATATCTCCGAAGATTTTTACGCCTTTTTCGTTGGCATATTCCTTCAAGTTGCGCCATTGTTTAAAAAAGCTAAACTGCAAGAATTTATGATAATACATTTCATGTCCCAGTTTCATTTGCCATGAATGAATGGCATCGGGATGACGTTTTGCGATGGATTCATCCCATTGAAACCATGCTTTTCCGTTGTGATAATCTTTTAACGCCATGTAGAGAGAATAGTCTTCTAACCAGTAACCATAGTCGTAGCAAAATTGGTTAAATTCTTGTTTATACTCGTCATCTTCTCGCTGTTGAAATGCCTCAAAAGCCTTACGCAAGAGGGGATATTTTTCTTTAATTACTAAGTCAAAATTGACGCGCTGGGGGTTTTGTTTGACAAAAATTTCTTTGACGGTATCTAAGTCTTCTTCCTCTAATAATTCATCCCCAAAAAGAATGTCAAGACTAATCATTAAAGGGTTTCCTGCTAAGGCGGAATAGGCTAGATAGGGAGAATTTCCTGCTCCTGTAGGACCTAATGGAAGTATTTGCCATACTTGTTGCTCTCCATTTGCCAAAAAGTCCACAAAACGATATGCCCCATTGCCTAAGTCACCGATACCATAAGCACTAGGTAAGGAGGTTGGATGTAGTAATATACCACTTAGTCTTCGATCGAACATAAACTATAGTTGATTGATTTTACTTTATTATACTCTTCTAGGTCGAATGAAAAATGAAGAATTAAAAACTATACACTATACACTATACACTATACACTATAC
>NZ_JBLZFY010000198.1:0-3389 GCF_050753365.1 Geminocystis sp. CENA526 | reverse complement strand
GAATATTAGATATTATATTTTAGAAGATTTATCTTCCCTAATAGAAGCATTTAATTTCATTTTTTCTGAAAGTATAGCTCAGGTTGTTTTAACATGACGATCGCACTCTTTGATGTTGGTTTTGACGTGGCGATCCCTTTATAAAAGTTGAGCAATAACCAATAAATAACAATTAAATCCCAAATCACCAACCACCAACTTAAATTCGGCGCAAAAAACCATCAGGAGAAGCAGTAATCACAATTTTATGCTCAATAAATTTATCAATCTCAAATTGCAAAAGTTTTCCATCAGCTGCCTGACGACCATTTGTTTTTAAAATCTCTAAATACTCAAAAACAGCCGTTTTAGGATTATTACCTTTACCCCAAGGACGATCAGTAACAAAACCATCAGGAAGATCCTCTACACCAGTATCCCAAACCACACAATAGCTCCCCTCCGATACTAAAGGCGCATAAGCTTCTAATTCAGCCAGTACATGATCATGAGTATGGTTACTATCTAAAAAAACTAATATTCGGTTGAACTTTTGAGAGCGAGATTTAACCTGTTCAATCACATCAGGAGAAATAGATGAACCTTCAATCATTTCAATTAAATGACATAAAGGATGAGCTTCAATAGCTTTACGGTTATGTTCTCGAATATCAATATCTATACCTAAAACCAGTCTTTGAGATTTTAAGGATAAAGTATCTGAACCTGTTTTGATGGCTTCGCAATAATCCAAAAGTGCTAATATTGAAGCACTTAAAATTAAAGAACCACCATGAGCTATCCCTGTTTCAATAATCAGATCAGGTTGAACATTCCAGATAATCTCCTGTATGGCGTAAATGTCTTGGGGAACTTGAATAATTGGTCTGGCTAACCAAGTAAATCCATGTGCATATCTGTTCTCAATAGCATTAACAAGCCATTCACTTGTTAATTTTTTGAAATTATCAGATATTTCAAGATTATTATTTATGTGTTGCTCATTCATATGAATAGTTGAAATAGGTTAATGATTAGATTAATTAATATGGAGTCCAATTAATATGTTGGCAATCTATTAAATATCAGAAATTAATGGACCTCTACAGTGAATATCCCACCAATGAGTTCTAGGAGCTAAACGATTATTCTGACGATCTCGAACTTCTTGAGAATACTTTTCCACCATAGTCTGATAATCAAGCCATTCTCCCTGTAAATATTCACCAAACGGGCCTGAAGATCCTACTGGAAAATAATGCCCTATTTCATTATCTTGCATTTTGGGTACTTGCGATTGGTCAAGAATTTGAAAAGTTTGATATCCTAATTTTACCAATGAACTCATATATTCATAACCAAAACGACAATCTTCAAGGCTAAGATAAAAGGGAAGATGATTACATTTTTCTAGCTGTGAAAGCACTAATCCATCTGCCCCTTCAATATCAATCTTTAAATATAATGGAGTTCCGAATTTATCAAATAGATGATTAACCGGGATTGTTTCTATTTCTATAGGCATACAAGAGCTATTATTTCTTTCTGCCCATGTTTTATCAAGACTACTCCAATGATTATTATTGAGGTTGATAAAAAATGTTTTTTTATCATACCCAGTCCAGATGGCTACATTTAAAATTATGAGCGTTTCTTTTTTTAAAGCAGTATCAAATCTTTTATTTGCTTGTTCGCAAAGTATAGGATTTGCTTCTATAGCTACTACTCTATAGCCTTTTTTTAAGTAGTAATCTGTGTCATCACCGTTGTTCATTCCTAGATCTATAATTAAATCGTTGCTACGTTCAAATGATTTTTTTATCATTTTTCTGTACCATCCCTTTGAATCCAAATTTTATCACCTTTTAAGTCCACATGAATAATCACTCCATAAATTCTTTTTTGATCTTGCCAACCAATATTTAAAACTTGATAATGGTGACGTTTTTGATCAAAAATTAATTGTATTTCTATTCCATTATTAATATCATTAACTGAGTGTCTAGTTAAAATATCTTCGATTAATTGAGCATAATTTACTCTTTCCATAAAACTATCTCCTTTCGCAAGGAATACAATAAATTACCGCTCCTGTTCCACACCAACTATGCACTCTCATATAAAATTTATAATCAAGAAGTTGGGTCATTAACCATTGGGGTAATTCCCAAATTCCTTGCAAGTTGTGATAGGAAGTAGCAACAATAATCGGGCGATTTTGTTCAATGGTCTTTTTTGCTCCTTTGAGTGTATCTAATTCCCAACCTTCAAGATGTAATTTGATGAATGTTGGTGATAGATTAAGTTCATCAATGGTCTGTTTGTGTAAAACAATTTCTCCTAAAGGGCTACATTGTGAAGTGTACCCTAAACCTTGATAAAAATTACACTCTGATGATGTACTCCCTACAACTTGATTCAGAATATGAATTTTATCTCGGTCTTGAGCGGGAAATTGCGATATTGTAGTCTTTAAATTCGATAAATTAATTATATCAGGTTCGATCGCCCAAATTGCTTTAAATTTTCCCTTGACTATTTCATAAAAACGCTTTGTCACACTTCCTGTATGTGATCCTACATCAAGGAAACTTTCTTGATCATGAATTACAGAAAGGATTTCAGGTATAAAAAAACGGTCATGAGTAGTTACGGGTGCATTTTTAAAATACCACTCAGTGCGTAATCTACGCCATGCTAAAAATTGAAGATGATGCCCTCTGGAAATATTATCTTCCCATAGATTTAAAACTTGATTGGTTTTTTCTATATCTTCTTCAGTGAAAGGAGGTGCAAACCACCCATTACTTAAAGGATGGCGATCGCAATAAAATTCAGTAATATCATAAAAGGGAACAATATCACTCCAGCCATTTTGTTTTAAATTAGTCTCTAGTTCAGTATAAGGGCTTGTGACTACGCAAACAGCTAATAATGTACTGTTTTTCATAGTAGAAGAAATAGTTTGAGGATGAACAACTTTTACCCCTTGCCAAAATCCTTGTTTCTCAATGGTTTCTGCTTGAGAATCTACCACAAATTCTATAGGAATTTTCAGTAAATCACAATATTCTTTAGCCATTTGACCCAGATTACCTGCACCATATAAAACAAGAGGTTTATCAACTTGACGGGGAGTAAATTTACATTTTTCAGTAGCAATTAATTTTAACAATTGCTGTGATTCTTCAGCATTAGGTGACTTAGTAAATAATTTTGAGAACATGGTTTTTTCTGTTGATTAATAATGGGAGAATTATGGTCAAGGTGATGAAGGTTTGAGTAGGGCTAAAGCCCAACTACGAACAATAATGATTAAGACTTTTACACCACTCTTTTAACAGGAAATCTTCAGGGTAATAATGATAAAAATGAAATACACTACCTTTAGTTTTTTCTAATAGAGAATA
>NZ_JBLZFY010000197.1:0-3399 GCF_050753365.1 Geminocystis sp. CENA526 | reverse complement strand
TTGTACCGTTGAATATGATTGTCGTATTGTGTTTTGTTTTGAGTATAATCAAGAAACCTTAGAAGAGGAAATCAATTTAATTGATATTGGTACTCATGACGAAGTTTATTAATTAGGACTAATTTTGATAGGAGAGGTTCGATCGCGCTGCGCCGCCTTTGGCGATCGACTTTTGGGGGTGGAGTTCGATCGAACTTTAAAAAGGTAAAATAGAAGTTGAACAGGACAATTAAAATAATATTACAATTAATAAATTAAATTATTTGAAAAGAAACCAGTATGACAGCACTTTCAATTATAAAAGAGCATATTGAAATTACGACTGGGGTTTGCGGTGGAAAACCTCGTATTGCGGGGCATCGTATTACCGTACAAAATATAGTAATATGTTACGAAAAAATGGGAATGTCGGCGGATGAGATTTTACTTCATTATCCTACTATTGATTTGTCAGATATTTATGCGGCATTAGCATATTATTATGATCATCAAGAAGAAATTAGAAAACAAATAAAAGATGACGAAAATTTCGCTTTAGAAATGAAAAAGAAAACCATTTCTCTTGTGGAGAAAAAACTTAAAAATAAAGATGGAAAATAAAATCAAATTTCACTTAGATGAAAATATTAGCCAAGCTATTGCTAATGGGTTGAAAAGAAGAGGAATTGATGTAACTACCACTCCTGAACAAAATTTCATCGGTATTTCAGATGAAGAACAATTATTTTTTGCTATATCTCAACGAAGAGTTATTTTTACTCAAGATACAGATTTTTTGAGACTTCATCATCAAGGAATTAATCATTACGGTATTGTTTATTGTCAGCAAAAAAGTAAATCCATTGGTGAAATAATACAATATTTAATTCTAATTTGGCAAATACTTGAAGTAGAAGAAATGATAAATCATCTTGAATATTTGTAACCCTAATTAGAACAAATTTCACATCGAAAGCTAATTTATGAGATATAACCAACAAAAAGCAATTATAGATATTGAAACATTATCTATTTTGCAAGGAAAATTAAGCCCTCGAATTTTTTTAGGGATAGTTATTGAATGGGCTTTATTACATCAAGCGGAATTAAGAGAGAATTGGCAATTAGCAAGACAAAATCAACCATTAGAAAATATCGAACCTTTGGAGTAAAAATGTTAAAAGATATTATTGAAGTTAAACCATTAGAAAATTATCAACTTTACCTCAAATTTGAAGATAATAAAGAGGGAGTAATTGATATTAGTAATATTATAGAATTTACTGGTATTTTTACCCCTTTAAAACAAATAGATTATTTTCAAACAGTCAAATTAAATCCTGAATGGGGAACTATTTATTGGGACAATGGAGCAGATTTAGATCCAGATGTACTTTATTCTGCTATTACAAAACAATCATTACCTCAATTTTCTAGCTATGTTTATAAATAATTTTTCTATAGTATTCTTACATCATTCATAAGAAAATATTATAAAAAATATCAAAGATAATCGCCCTTTTCTGTGAAACTTCATCAAAAAATATTAAGGGCAAACTGCATAAATTTTTAAAGTGAATAGGATAAATAAGTAGTAAGTACAAAATATTTAAACAGCAGTAAAAATTAAAGGAGTAAATACAATGGGCGTATCTTGGTATTCTCACGCTGAAGTAATCAGTTTAGAAGCTGAAAAAATCAAACAATTAATCGAAGAAATCGATCGAAATAATGATTATGATACCTCTTATGTTAGGGATTTAAGGATTGAGGATAACTCAGTTTTCTTCAACTCAGGGGGTTATGGTTGTTATGGTTATGATCCGAGGTATTGTAGAGATTATCTATTTGAAATACTTTTAGAAAGGTATAAAGGTGCGATCGCTTGTTTTGAATATGTCAAACCCTGTCAAAGTCAATATTATTACTTTACCACCAGTTTTATTAAATCAGAAGGGGAAGTGGATTGGGATGATGAAGAAAATTGTTTAGTCCACAAACAGGCTCTAATTATTGATGAAGATATACTCGATGATGATGAAAAAGAGATGCTCAACAGAGAAGAATCGGGGAGGGATTGGTTTGAGTCAGAGGAATTTTTTGATTTTCAATGGGCTTGGATTTGGTCAATCGCAGTTGAATCACTCTTTGAGCAAAAACATAAAATGCCTTCACTTTATTCTATTTATCAGAAATGTGGAAACAATGAAGCAAAAATTACAACATCTTTACTTTATAGTTGGTGTGGTGATGAACAAATATCGGAAGAGGAACTTTACTTGGCAATAAATGAATGTCAATTAGATTGTTTACATACTATTCAAAACTTTTGGGATACCATACTGAATGATTTTGAAGGAGAATTACCAGATAATTTTCCCAGTTTTAAGACCAAAAGTGATGATTGAATAAAAAACGATCGACTTTTTGGGGGGAGGTTCGATCGAATTGCTAAACTAAAATAGTATTAATAATAGAGTGTCACTTATGGAAAAATTGCTCATCAATAATAATCAAGAAGATTTAATCGAATTAATCAAATCAGTCAACGAAGAAAATAAAATATATGAATTAGAAGGAGTTAATGCTTCGGCGGTGTTAATCTCTCAAAAAGATTACGAGAGTTTACAAGAAACCATCGAGCTATTATCAATTTCTGGACTAAGAGAAAGTTTACAACGTTCCCTTGAACAAATATCAAATAATGAAACTTACTCTTTAGATGATGTCTTAGGAGATATTGATTGATGGTTTATCAAATAAGATTTACTAAAGAAGCAAAAAAAGATGTCACTCAACTTACTCAAAAACAGAAAGAAAAACTCAAAAAAATTATTGAAGAAAAACTAAGTATTCTTCCTTATGATGGCAAAAAACTGCTAGGCGATCTTGCTGGATTCTACTCTATACGTTTAAGTTACAAAGATAGAATCCTTTACACTATTGATGAGTCTCAAAAACTAATTTATATTCATCGAGCAAAGACTCATTATGGAGATTAGTACACTTGCTATTAATAGTAGTTTGAAAGTTCGACTTTTTTGGGGTGGAGTTCGATCGCATCTCTAAGCCATAAAAAAGTTATGATAAAATGGTCATAAATTAGTAACAATTATTAATTATGAAAAGTGTAGAATATTTAACAGATATAAATGGAAATAAAAAAGCGGTAGTTATTCCCATCGAAATATGGGAAAAAATTATCCAGAATGAGAAAAATAATGATGATGACTTACCTGAATATTTAGAAAATTATTGTTTAAATCAAGCAATGGAAGAAGCAAAATTAACTCCTTTATTCGATGCTGAAAATGCTTTGAAATTTCAAGAGAATAAAATAGCAAAACCCGGATTACATTTAGGGGCAATTTCTATGGCTGAGGATTTTGATGAGCCTTTATCTGATAGTTTTTGGTTAGG
>NZ_JBLZFY010000196.1:0-3496 GCF_050753365.1 Geminocystis sp. CENA526 | reverse complement strand
GAGTTTTAAGAGATGTTCGATCAATCTAATTAATAAACTTTCAAGTTTTCTTTTGTCACTTCGGCTCAAACCTAATACCTCCTCAATTAAATTTTCCCAGTCAAGGGAATCTAAATCTCTATTTTCTAACTTTTTGACGGTTTCTAATATCCAAAGATTATAGTCAGTATCGTATAAATTTGTTTGCTTTTTAACTAATTGGGCTACCATTACCACTACCTCCGATTATTTCGTTACCTTATTATAAATTATTTTCATGTATAAATTGAGGTTTGATCTATGTTTATGGAATAGAGGAGATGCGATCGCGCAGCACCACTTTTAGTGATCGAGGTTTTGGGAATGGAGGAGGTGCGTATTGCGTAGCAGATCCCTTCGGGATCGCTCTGTACTAATCTAATCTAATTGAATAAATCTGAATGAGTGCCTGTTCTTTCAAAAATAATTAGATCATCTTGAGGAATTAGTTTATAAATTAATAACCAATCAGGTTCAATATGGCATTCTCTACGATCAGTATAATTTCCGATTAGTTTATGATCCTTATATTTAGCTTCCAGAATTTTCCCCTTAGCTAATTGAATGATTATTTGTTTGAGTTTATTCATATTTTTTCCTCTTTTTTTGTTTTCACGTCTTTTTCAAAACGCTTAGTGTAAGAAGGTTTCACTATTACATCCCCAGTTGCTCAAACATATTCTCTAAATTGTCGCAGTGATTCAATTCCTCACCTCGATCCGTTTTTTCTAGTGTTTTTTGAGTTATCTCATTGGGAATTTTCACTTCAAAAGGTAATCCTTGCTGTAATTCAACTTGTTTATAAAAAAGATTGATTGCCTCTGTGGTACTTAATCCTAACTTTTGAAAAATATGTTCTACTCTAATTTTTAGATCGGGTTCAATTCTAGCTCGTACAGTTCCAGTTTTACTCATAAGTTAAATATTTTATTTTTATTCACTATAATAGCCCATTTTGGCTACATTTAGCGATTATGAAGTTTTATAATTCAGGTGCGATCATCAGTTAAGGGTGCTAGTTTTGTAAGTTCTTAGGCAAAATTAAATAATGATATTTAGGGAGCATCCCATTTTGGCAAAAGATAAATAATAACAAACTGTATATCTCTAAAATTTTTTCAAAGTTCCATTGAGAATTAATTGATCATCATCAATTTACTTTGTTGAATTTTGACCGTAGAAATTCCTAGTTGTCCATTCAGATAGGCACAACGCAGTTGTAAAATTTTGGGTACATTTTCCTTTTTCCATTGTGCCCCCGTTAATTTAACTCGATGTCCGATTTGTTTTACGGCTGATTCCACAGCCCCCGAGCCAATAGAACATACTTTTTGCCAACTCAAATAATGATAATTGACTATTCTGGATTGGTGTTTTTGAAGATATTTACTAAACTGATGTGCCCCCAAAAATTGCTCCTGATTCAAATAATTAATCGCTATGGCCACTTCTCCCATCCACAAATATGCTTTTAATTGGTCTATCTGATGTTTATTGCCTTCCGTCTTATAAAGATTTTCCATCAGATGATACCAATCCAATATTTCTATTCTGTGTTGTTTTTCCCCAATTTCCCCTATGATATTCCATACTCCATCATGGCCATCTCCGATACAAAATAATGGTCGAGTTCTTTTTTGACTATTGATCCAGTTAATTAAAGAATCATTATCTTGAAAAAAAGCACCTTGATATATTCCTTGTAATCTTCCGACTTTATATTCTTTCCATTGACTTTTTTCTCCCTGTTCTCCTCTGAGTCGAATAGTTCCCCCATCGATGGCTACCTCTGATAAACTTTGCTTCATATCAGGCAATATATTGTCTATTTGTTGGACTTGTCTATGAATCGTTGAATGTCCAATTTTTATTCCCGTCAATAAGAACATATCTTCTTGTGCATTTTGATAAGATTCATTGGCACTAAGCACCAGAGTGCATTTTTCTAATAAAGGACTATGACGTTTATAAGGCTCTATTCCTAGTATTTGTGCTTGTTTAGTATTTATTATGACTTCTCCTACACAACTTTTGATAGTTCGTTTTTTGCCTTGTGTTGTTCCTGTTTTTGTTTGGATAAAAAAAAAGCGATTTGAGGACTTACAAATTCTAATACTTGTTCTCTTACCATCTGTTCTATGTCTGCAAAGGTTTCTAAGTTTTCATTGTCACAGTTATTATAGAGAATTTCACTCACTTGTTTTAAACAGGATTTCAATTGTTCGATTTCAGATGATGTCATTTTTCTTCGTTTAAATATTAACCTTTCTATTATCCTCATTTTTGGTATATTGGCAAAATTGGGATGCTCCCGTTGAATAAGTTTAACGTGATATTCTTTAAGCATGATTATTTATTATATTTTGTATTTTTTCTAATAATTATTAAAGACGATCGAGCTATACTCAGTAAGGGAATAAGAGATACTGGTGAAGGTGGGTAATAAGTAACAGAGGTTTTTGAAACACTCAAATTATGACCTTGTTGAGTATAAAATCATTATAGGTGATGAATCATAACTTATAAATCATAATTTTTACTATGACTATTAAAACAGTAAAACAAGCAGAAAATAATTTTAATGAATTAATTGAAGAGGTAGCAATTTCTCACCAACCAATCACTATTACTGGAGAAAAATATAATGCCATTTTAATTTCTCAAGAAGATTGGAGTGCTATTCAAGAAACTCTATATTTGTCCTCAATATCAGGTATGAAAGAATCAATACAAGCAGGATTGGCTACCCCCATTGAAGAATGTGATGAGGAATTAGATTGGTGAAATATAAAATCGTTTATACAACACAAGCTAAAAAAGATGCCAAGAAACTTGTGAATAAAGGACTTAAAAATAAAGCACAAAATTTACTGAACTTAATAGCTGAAAATCCTTATCAAAACCCTCCTCCTTATGAAAAATTAGTCGGTGATTTAAACGGTGCTTATTCTCGTAGAATTAACATACAACATCGATTGGTTTATGAAATAATTGAATCAGAAAAAACCATTAAAATAATTAGAATGTACTCTCATTATGAATAAACTTATAAAACCTCTTAACTGATTTCAGCTTATAAAATTCATAACTCATAATTCATCATTTCCTATGAATCGTTTTTCTTCCCGTCAAACTCCCCTAGATGAATCCTTTTTAAATCAAAGACTAAAAGGAGCGATTAAGTACGATCGTATCGCAGGATATTTTAGTTCATCTATGTTAGAAGTAGCAGGGGAAGCGATCGAATCCATGACAGGGAAGGTTAGAATTATTTGTAACTCTGATGTAACTACCTACGTTAAGTAAATTGATCTATCCAAAAAGAAGATCATAATGATAGAATAATTCCTATGAAAGTCGAAACCCAAATACTTCAAGTTATTAGCTTACAAAAAGAAAATCAACGGCTGCGTGAGGAGAATCAGGCGTTGAAGGAACGTATCGCTGAATTAGAAAAAAGTTTGGGTAAGAATAGCAA
>NZ_JBLZFY010000195.1:0-3638 GCF_050753365.1 Geminocystis sp. CENA526 | reverse complement strand
GTTACTTATTCTCTGAGATTTAACCTCCATGAGACTCATAAACGTATTTATGTTTATTTGTTAGGGCGACTTCATACTACCTATAATAATCCCCAAAGTATTAACCAAGCCAATATTCTTCTCAGTGATTTAGAAAGAATGTTAGAATCTTTCGGTTTTGAGAGTAAACCCCTCAATCAGAAAGAATTAGAATATTTGGCACAAAATTCTAACTATGGCTATTGTTTTGAAGTGTGTCAGGAGGAAGTAGCAACTTCCATAAGATTAGATACCCCCGTTAAAGGAGAAACAAATTCTTCTAAACAGATGGAATTTTCAATTCCCAGAGAGTTTGTTTACATGAAGCAGGAAAAACAACGCCAAATTTACGGGATTCGCCCTTGGTGGGGTGCAGGAGGAACGTTTTTAGTACCCTTTAATGCTCTCGCTTCTCAAAATTCTTCCGTTAGTGTCTGCATCTTGTTAACTCCCACTCAACTTAATCCCACAGAACAAAATTTGATAGCGGAAATTGCTCGACAAGCAGAAAGTTTGGCACAACAGCAAACTAGAAGTATTTCCGTTCAAGGGATGCCCACGGATGCTTCCCAAAATAAAACCGATCCTCAGTTACGTTGGGAATCGAGGCTTTATGCGGCTAATTTACGGCGGTTAAATCATCCTTTTTTAAGCACAATCTTCTGTTTTTCTAACGATCCAGCCGCCGCTCAACAAGTAGCTGTTGCTATTGCTTCTACCATCAGGGAAGAGCAAACTTATGATTCACCTTTAGGAGAAAGTGAACCCATTGCATCTGGGGCTAAAGTTCTCTCTTATGTTCATTCTTCTCCAGATTACTACAGTTATATAACAAAAGCCTGTCATTATCTTGATTTTACTCCTTTTTTGAGTATGTCTCGTCATGTAGAGCAGAACGAAAAAAAAGTTCCTCACCCCTCTCTGCGACGTTTACGTTATTTGATGGATGGACGAGGAGCGGCTTGTGCCTTTCGTTTTCCTGTTTCCGTGCAAGGAGGTGTACCGGGGATACCTGTTAAGCAACGTCCTCCAGACTTTCATCCGGGGGAAAGAAGTGAGCAGATTCCTGATAATGCGATCGATTTGGGGCGTTTTCATGTGGGAGGAAGAGCTTATGTGTCCAAAAATTCCTTTACTAAACACGCTTTAATTACGGGATTTACGGGCAGTGGTAAAAGTAACACCTGTTTATACCTACTAGATCAGTTTTGGCGTAAGTTTCAGATTCCCTTCTTAGTAATTGAGTCGGCAAAAAAAGAGTATCGAGGTTTACGCAATGTTGATATTTTTCGCAATAAATTGTTGATTTATACCCTCGGCAATGAAACAGTATCCCCTTTGCGGTTTAATCCCTTTGAGTTGATCCCCGGAGTTAGAGTAGAGTCTCATTTAGCCCATTTACAGACTTGTTTTGAAGGCGCTTTACCTCCCGTTGGCCCTTTACCTTCGGTTATTTCTGAAGCCTTAGAAGTGGTTTATCAGCAATATGGTTGGCGATTGATCGATCGAGGTAGAAATCGAGAAGATGAACCTCGTCTATTTCCCACTATGGAAGATTTTTATAAAGTAGTGGAGGAAATTATAGAATCAAGGGGTTATCAAGGAGAGGTTAAAAGTAATGTGGAAGCGGCCATTAAAGGACGAGTAAAGCCTTTATTAATGGGGAGTAAGGGGAAAATGTTTAGTAGTCGTCTTTCTAATCCGAATGCTTCTGATTTATTTCAATATCCCGTGATTTTGGAATTGAACGATCTCAATGAGCAGGATAAATCTTTGGTGATGATGTTCTTTTTGACGTTGTTGCGAGAATATCGAGAATTGCATCCGAGTAAAGATTTAACCCATATTACCCTTGTGGAAGAGGCTCACAATGTTTTAGCCAATGTGGATTCCGTGAGTAGTGGTAACGAAAATCAGTCTGATGTGAAAGCTAAATCCGTTCAGGCTTTTTGTAATATGTTAGCAGAGGTACGGGCTTATGGAGAAGGGTTGATTATTGCCGATCAATCCCCTGAAAAGTTGGCACGGGATGCCATGCGCAATACTAATGTGCAAATTGCTCACCAATTACGGGATGCTCAAGACAGGGAAGCCATTGCTAATGCCATGATTATGAGTGAGGAACAACGGGACTTTTTGGGCAAATGCGAGACGGGAAGGGCGGCAGTATTTTATACGGGGTTGCAAAAAGCAACTTTTATTGATATACCCGTATATAAAGATAAACCACCCCCAAGTTATGAGGATAAGTCGGGGATTGAGAACCTTTGGGAAGGTTTTGGGGATCAATTAAGCCCCCATAAATCCGATGAAGAAGTATTAGAATATATGCAACGGAGTTCGATAATTGCCAAAGAAAAGGTTAACTGTTCCCTTTGCGATTATGAATGTCAGTATCGAGAGCAAATTTTGCACTTAGCAGAGGTAGGAAAAGAACGATTTAAAAAAGCATTGGATTATCTTCGTCAGGCTAAAAAGAATGAAGAAATAAATGAGGCTTTTAACAGTTTAGCTCAAGTTATTCTGGAAATTACGAATATTCAAGAAGAAAAGGAGCTAGATTTGGCTTGGTGTTATACCAAAGAGATGTGGTTTCGATGTAAAGGAATATGTTTGGGAACTGAGGCAAAAGAGAAATATACATATTTGTTTAAATGTTTTATTAGTTAAAAAGGAGTTTAAAACCATGGGTGCAGTATTACTTTGGGACGGGGAAAAGAAAAAAAAAATTCAGCAAAAACCTTATTTTTCTTATGATAGAGTCTTGAGTATAATATTGAGTGTTTCTATCGGCATAATACCCACATTGGGATTGGTAATATTTATTGCTCCTGTTAGAATATATTTCGACAGGAAAAGGTTCTACAGACATAGTTTTTTAGGAGCTATAAATAATGGTTATTATTTTAGTATGTCACAGACATTACTAACAAATTATCCTCATGGGATTGTTTATATACTACAAAACACTTTAAAACATTTAGATAATTTTGGGATTAACTATCTCCCTTGGAAAAGTACAGATGGACGTGAGGGATGGCCAAATAAAACTGTTTTAAAAGAAGCTATTGAGATAGCTAGATATGCAGTTGAAAAGTGGGATAGTTATGAACCTGTCGAAAAAACTACTACAATAGCAAATATCCGTCAGATGATTCAACCAGAAGTTATGGAGTTTCCACACGTTTCAGTTTCATACAATAGTTATGATTATTACTT
The DNA here is from genome assembly GCF_050753365.1 of Geminocystis sp. CENA526. Classification (NCBI taxonomy): domain Bacteria; kingdom Bacillati; phylum Cyanobacteriota; class Cyanophyceae; order Chroococcales; family Geminocystaceae; genus Geminocystis; species Geminocystis sp. CENA526. The sequence goes on along the minus strand of NZ_JBLZFY010000195.1, from coordinate 401 downwards.
CCACCTAGAACATATCAACGAAAAACATCATAACATAGACATTTATTATTACTATTACAATGACGATGATTATCGTAGAGATACAGGAAATCAACCACCTAAACCTGATTTTCCTACTACATATCAATCATCTCCTCAACCTGAATATGAACCAACCCCTCAAACTCAACCCGAAGCAACGCAACAAGTTTTAACCTTGAGGGAATTTCTCGCTCAAAATACGGGCTTACTTTATCTTTCCGAAGCTGAACAACAAGAGGAATATCACAAATACTTAGCTGATATGGGAGTTAAACCACCTTCATCTTAGGGGAGTTGTTTCAAAGTACAACGAAAATTGCATTTCTGTTAGTCGCTTTAGCAGACTTTTGCTATTAGCTTTGTCAATTTATTGCAAAGCG
>NZ_JBLZFY010000194.1:0-3652 GCF_050753365.1 Geminocystis sp. CENA526 | reverse complement strand
ATGAGTCAAATTAATACGGTGGCGGTAACACCTCCTGTCAATAATATTGATTTATCAAAACCCACTAACTCCAATTCATCCCCAACGGTATTAATTCCCAATCCTGTGAGTCAACCCGTTAATAATACACATTCCGTTAATTACCCTATTAATACACCACAAACTAATATTAATCATAATCCTAGTAATAATTCTTCTAATAATAATTTGATAATTACCCTAGTGACGAGTTTATTAGTAGCATTGGCAGTGTCAGGAGCATTTTTAATTAGTCAACACATGAAAGAAACTCAAGAAAAATTAGCTACCGTTGAAAAGGAAAAAGAAGAAATTGAAAAAGAAAAACAAGCAATGGAGGAAAAATTAGCTAAAGAAAATAATCAACAACAAAAAATAGAATCTTTCACAAATGAGGTCAAAAATAATTCTGTTGCAACAAATAATCCTATTAATCCTGTTTCAACTCATTCGATTAATCAACAAGAAGCGTTAAATATTATTCAAAAGTGGTATGACGCTAAACCTCGTATTTTTGGTGGTGAATTTAATCAGTATTTAGTACAAGAATTAACTACAGGACAACTATATAATAACACAACTAAGTATGATGGATCGATGAATTGGCTCATCAATAATAATTGTTATTATGATTATCAGTATTCTAATATTGATAATGTAATTTCTTTTAATAATAGTGGTACTAGACCAAGTTTAACTGTAAGAGTTTCAGAAAAATTGGCTTTACATGGTTCAAGTAGTGCAGGTTGCAATGGTAAGTATAAAAGTTATACAAAGCCAGTAACTTATTGGTTTGAGAAAGAGAATGGCAACTGGAAAATTTATAATTACGAAGTAAAATAAAAATGAATAAAAATCAACTAAAAGAAAAACTTAAACAATTAGGAAAAAATAAATTATCTTTTTTATTTCCTATAATTACTCCTTGTATCGCCTTTATTATTACCATAGGTTTATTAACCATTTATAATCAAAATAAAGAGAAAAATTTAACTCAAGTAGAATCAGAAACACCTCTTAATGAAACAAATCAGGAGAGAGTAACTATAGGAGAAGATACAAAATTTGAAAGTAATGATAGTCAAATAACAATAGGATCAGAAAATAATCTCAACTCTGATTTAAAAGAGAATCAATTACCACATTCTTTTAATGTGAATTCACAACAAAAAGAGTTAGTTTCTGTTGAACAAAAAATTATTAATTTAGCAAACCAAAGAAACTTACCTTTAGAAAAATTATCATTTAGTTTAATTGATTTTAGTGAGTATTCATGTTCTTTAATTAAGGAAAATAGAAGCCCTTGCTATTTTAAATATCAAGATAATATACCTCGTTATCCTGCTAGTCTTGTTAAATTATTTTGGTTAGTTATTGCCTATACTCAAAATCCTAATCCAGATGAACAATTTAAGGCACATTTAACAAAAATGATAGTTGATTCTGATAATGAAGATTCAAGCATAGTTGTTGATATTATTTCTAAGACTAAATCATCAAAAGAAAAATTACCCGATAATCAATTTCAGCTATGGAAAAATAATCGAGAAAATCTAAATAATTTTTTTAATTATCCTAATCTTAATATTAGTCAAAAAACCTTCCCTATTCCTTACTTACAAATGGATATGCCCGAAGGTACAGATTTACAATTACGTCATCCTAACGGGCAAGAAAAACCTCTTAGAAACTATATAAGTTCTTATAATACTGCTTTATTAATGTATCAAATTTATGTTCAAAAATTTCCTCAATCACAGGCGATGTTATCGTTATTAAAAAGAGATTTAAACCCTAGTGCATGGCAAGATATTCCCTTTAATTCTATCAAAGGATTTTTAGGGGAAGGAATACCTGATAAAAATGCTCAATTTTATTCTAAAATGGGATGGACTTTTAGTAATAGAAATGATGGTGCAATTATTATTAGTCCTGATGGAAAAACTCGCTATATTTTAGTTATTTTAGGAGATGATCCAGCTTATTATAAAGATGTGGAATTTATGCCGATCGTGTCTAAAATGGTTTATGAAGAAATGGTAAAAATATCTAATTAAGATAATAAATTATCATATTCATCATGAGTACCAATCCAAATCCAGTAATAATCATCACCTTTTTTGATAGCTAAAGCCCGATAATTTATAGTGATACGAATAGACCATAAATTTTTATCTACTTTTTTAAAATGTAAAGAGGGATATTGTGAATTTTTTTTCCATAGTTGATAACACTTTTTTGCCTGTTGTTTTATGTTTGGAGGAAGTTTGGCATAATTACTCCAAAAATCAGTTGTTGTAAATGACTTCATCAAGATTTCTCACATTATTAGCTTTAATATCTGCTTCAGCTTTTGCAATTAATCGATCTAATTTACCTTCTTTGAAATCATTTTTTATTTGATTATCCCAATTATCATCTAAATATTCATCTAGCCATTGTGCAAGTTGTAAAACTTGATCTTTGTTTAATTGTTTAATTGCCGTTTCAATCTCTATTAAAGTTGTCATTTTTCAGTTTAAATTAAGTGTCCATTTTATTATAGTTGATGATCTATTAATTTTTGTAAGCAGTTATAAAAAATCACTGATAAAATGCTCTAATTATTTCATTATCTAAATTATCAACAATACCTAAACTGTCATCTACAAAATCAATTGAATGTTAAGAGTGAATTTTATTTTATTTTAGCTCGATCGAGATTATAATTTAATATTACGAATTGATAGTTGTCTATTGCTTCTTGATTAGTTTAAACTAACATAAAAATTAATCCCTAAAAACAATCATGATCAATCAAAATTTATTATCAAGAATTACCTTTAATCGAGATATTTTAGCAGGAAAACCAATTATTCGGGGGTTAAGAATTTCCGTAGAAATGATTTTAGAACTTTTAGCCAAAGAGGCAACCATAGAGGAAATTTTAGAAGACTATCCTGATTTGGAATTAGCAGATATTCAAGCTGTGCTACTTTATGCTTATAATTTAGTCGCTAATGAAGAAGTTTTCGATCGAGTGACAGCATAATAGATATGAGATTTTTATTAGATGTTAATGCTAGTGGTGCATTGAAAATATTACTGATGGATATGGGCTATTATAGTCAATATTTAGAATCAAGGGCTATAGTCATTGCTGGTGAAAAAAAAATTAGAATTCGCCCTCAAGTTCATTAAAATTCGTAAGCTCAGAAAGTATTTTTGTTATACAATTTGATTAAGAGTGCATAATTTGAGTAAATCACCCTGATAAGTATATATAGTCTTAAATTGAGGGAAAATATTATGGTAAGTTCGATCGAAACCAGATACAAAATCATTAAAAGTTTAGGTAGCGGTGGCTTTGGGGATACATTTCGAAGACAGGTTGTCATTAAAAAACTAAAACCTGCTCATCAAAATAACATTTCGATCGAGCTAATTCAAGGATTATTCGAGAGAGAAGCTAAAGTATTAGAAGAATTAGGGCAAAATTGTCAACAAATCCCCACTTTATATGCTTATTTTGTCGAAAACCAAGAATTTTATTTAGTTCAAGAATATATTGAAGGGAAAAGTTTAGCGGAATTAGGCACTATTCATCATAGCCAATGTGAATCGATTTTGTCATCCTTGCTTAATACTCTTAAAT
>NZ_JBLZFY010000193.1:0-3671 GCF_050753365.1 Geminocystis sp. CENA526 | reverse complement strand
TTTAGCATTATAAATGAGTAATTTTAAAAAGAATTAAGTAAATTTTTGTTAACTGTTGTTAGCCCCCCACCAATTAAGGCAGGGGGCTTATTTTTTAACAACGATTCCAGACTAGAATATTAGTCAAGATCGGGCATTGCTAAAGTAGGCTCATTTTCACGATCGATCCCTTTCTCGAAACCACCAGCAGCCGCACGAGCTCGTCCAGCGTGCCATAAGTGACCAACTAAGAAGAAGAAACCTAAAGTGAAGTGAGAAGTTGCCAACCATGCACGAGGAGATACATAGTTGAAAGCGTTTACGTCAGTAATAACACCACCTACAGAGTTCAAAGAACCTAAAGGAGCGTGAGTCATATACTCAGCCGCACGACGTACCTGCCAAGGCTGAATATCGTTTCTGATTTTATCTAAATCTAAACCGTTAGGACCACGAAGAGGTTCTAACCAAGGACCACGGAAATCCCAGAAGCGCATGGTTTCACCACCGAAGATGATTTCCCCAGTAGGAGAGCGCATTAAGTATTTACCTAAACCAGTAGGACCTTGAGCAGAACCAACGTTCGCACCTAATCTTTGGTCACGGATTAAGTAAGTTAAGGCTTGAGCTTGAGACGCTTCAGCACCAGTAGGACCATAAAATTCACTAGGATAAGCGGTATTGTTGTACCATACCATAGTAGAAGCAATGAATCCCATTAAAGATAAAGCACCTAAACTGTAAGAAAGATAAGCCTCACCAGACCAGATGAAAGCACGACGTACCCAACCGAAAGGCTTGGTTAAGATGTGCCAAATACCACCAAAGATACAGATTAAGCCAACCCAAATGTGACCACCGATGATGTCTTCCATGTTGTTAACACTAACAATCCAACCTTCACCACCGAAAGGAGCTTTGATTAAATAACCAAAGATTACCGCAGGGTTAAGAGTAGGGTTAGTAATTACACGAACGTCACCACCACCGGGCGCCCAAGTATCATAAACACCGCCAAAGAACATGGCTTTGAATACGAGTAATAAAGCACCCACACCTAAAAGAATTAAGTGATAACCAATAATATTGGTCATTTGGTTTTTGTCTTTCCAGTCATAGCCAAAGAAACTAGAATATTCTTCTAAAGTTTCAGGACCTCTTAAAGCATGATAAAGACCGCCTAAGCCCAATACTGCGGAGGAGATAAGATGAAGTACACCAACCACAAAGAAGGGGAATACATCAGTTACTTCACCACCTGCACCTACACCCCAGCCCAAAGTAGCAACGTGAGGTAATAAGATAAAGCCTTGCTCATACATAGGCTTTTCAGGGATAAAGTGAGCAGTTTCAAATAAAGTCATTGCACCTGCCCAGAATACAATTAGACCTGCGTGAGCAACGTGAGCACCTAATAATTTACCAGAAAGGTTAATAAGTCTAGCATTACCAGACCACCATGCAAAACCGGTAGATTCTAGGTCACGTCCACCCATAGAATTAGAGAGCGTTACCACGTGGAAGTACCTCCTCAGGGAATTCAAATTTTTCGTGGGGTTGATCTTGGGGCGCCATCCATGCGCGCAACCCTTCGTTTAATAAGATGTTTTTAGTATAAAATGTTTCAAATTCTGGATCTTCAGCCGCTCTTAACTCTTGAGATACGAAGTCGTAAGCACGGAGGTTGAAGGCTAAACCTACAATTCCGATCGAACTCATCCATAAACCAGTCACGGGTACAAACAACATGAAGAAGTGTAACCAACGTTTGTTAGAAAAAGCGATACCGAAAATCTGAGACCAGAAACGGTTAGCTGTCACCATAGAGTAGGTTTCTTCAGCTTGGGTAGGTTCAAACGCACGGAAAGTGTTAGCTTGTTCACCATCTTGGAATAAGGTATTTTCTACGGTTGCACCATGAATAGCACAAAGTAAAGCACCCCCTAAAATCCCTGCAACACCCATCATGTGGAAGGGGTTGAGAGTCCAGTTATGGAAACCTTGTAAGAACAAAATAAAGCGGAAGATTCCCGCAACTCCGAAAGAAGGAGCAAAGAACCAACTAGATTGTCCTAAAGGATACATTAAGAAAACACTAACAAATACAGCGATGGGACCAGAGAAAGCGATAGCGTTGTAAGGACGAATACCTACAAGACGAGCAATCTCAAACTGACGTAACATGAAGCCAATTAAAGCAAAAGCTCCGTGTAATGCTACGAAAGGCCATAAACCACCGATTTGAAACCAGCGAGTTAAACTACCTTGAGCTTCAGGACCCCATAAGAATAACAGGGAATGTCCAAAAACATCTGCAGGAGAAGATACAGCAACGGTTAAGAAGTTAGCTCCCTCTAAGTAGGAACTGGCTAAACCGTGAGTGTACCAAGAAGTAACGAAGGTAGTACCTGTTAACCATCCACCCAATGCAAGATAAGCACAAGGGAATAAAAGGATACCAGACCAACCTACGAATACAAATCGGTCTCTTTTAAGCCAGTCATCAAGGGCATCAAACCACCCTCTTTCCGGCGCTCTGCCGACTGCAATGGTCATAATCTTTCTTTTTTTAACTTGTCAAGTTTTACTTTTTTTTGTCTCTATATATTATCGGAGACGATGTTGCTACTCAGCAAGAGTACTGATCAGCAATTTACTTTTCTTAATATAGCATGAGTTAGGAATGATCTAACCTTGTTTTTAGATACTCGATCGGTATGCTTAAAAACCTGCTCTTTCTATTTTTAACAAATATTTTAACAAATTGTCACAATTTTCTCAGAATTTTTAAAATACAACTTGTCAAGTACCTTGTAGTGTTGGTGGAGATTGGTTCGATCGATGTACAATAATTCTAAAATTAGCGTTTCAGCTTATCACCTTGCCTCATATTCACTATTAAATTCTTTGATCTGATTTAAACTATATTCAGGCTCATCATCATCATAAGCATTATTTAACCTTCAAATGCTAAATTATTCTAATCATTTTCTTCTATTTTTTGATCATTAATTAGAATAGCCAACAATGTTCATTTTATCGTGTTTTATTGATTCAATGATAATGTGAATTGTACTGGTTTAGCGTGGTTAAATCCAACTTGAGCATCAAGTTTCTAAAAATAAACTGGGATTAACATTAAAAAAATCTGCAAGAATCTTAGCTTTATCTGTGGTAATTTCTAATTGATCATCAAAAATTTCCCAAGAGATTCCCTGTTTACTTAAAATCTTAAATAAATCAATTTTTTCTAAACCTCTTGCTTCCATTAAATGCAAAATTCTTGAATGGGGAGTAGAAAGATTTAAGGGATAGATTTTTTCTTCAAAATCTTCTATAAGTTTCACAAGTAATGCTAAAAGCATATCTTCTTCAGGTGTTGAGATAGGGTGAGACATCAATTCCTCAACTATGATCAGATATTTTTGATTTTGTTCTTCATTTGTTATAATCTGAGGCTGATATTTACAAAGTAAATCGTTATAAACCTCTGAGTTAAAAGTAAGGGTCTTTTTTCCAATAGTTTTTGTCATATTCTGCATGAGTTAAAACATATTTAATATAAATGATCTGTTTAGCTTAAACGGCGAGAAGCCCCACACTTTGTTTTCGAGTAAAAAAAATAATTAAAACAAGTGTGGGATGAATCGCCAGTGACGTGATAAAATAACTATAGGTTAACCACCTCAACC
>NZ_JBLZFY010000192.1:0-3696 GCF_050753365.1 Geminocystis sp. CENA526 | reverse complement strand
ACTTTCGATCGATATACCTATTCAAAATATAGCGGAATTAATAACCTCTATGAACAAACAGGAAATTGAAACCCTATATCTTCTTTTAACAGAAGAAGGGGCAGAACTTTTAGAGAGGAAAAATGACGTTTTACTCAAGAGATTAAAATTTTTAAATAGAGATGAAGCCTTCGATGTATAAAGATCAATATCATCCAAGAATAAAAGATGAAGATGTTAAAACAGTTTTTATTCTCATGATTGGTAAAAGAGGAGATTTTTATACTCTTTTGAAAAGAAGAATTAAATAATTTTAGGGAAACTTAATAAAAAATACGATCGAACCTGATAAAATTGAGATAATCTGTTAAATCCTCAAAAATAGAATTTGAGATTATAATAAAGTCCTATTACTTATTTATTGAACATAATTATCCTTATGCAAATAAAAGATTTAACGATCGACGATTTTAAAAATTTAATTCAGGATACAGTTAAAGAAACGATCGAACAAACTTTAACCGAGTATTTACACGATCCTGATTTTGATCTTAACTTAAAAGAAGACGTAAAAAAAAGATTAATTGAATCTCAAGAAAAAACACTGAGAGGAGAAAAAGGTGTTCCCTTGACAGAAGTAATAAAGCAATTAAATAATCTATAATAAATTCTCAAAGTTTGTATATGTGTTATGCCCTAGAATTAAAGCAAAAAGCGATCGAGCAACTCAACAAAATAAACCCAACAATTCAACAAAGAATCATAAAAAAAATACAATGGCTAGAAGATAATTTTGAAAATATAATACCATTACCATTAACTGCAAATTTATCGGGTTTTTATAAAATCAGAATTGGTGATTATAGAGTTATTTATACTTTTCAGGTAAGTAATAAAATTATCACAATACATGAAATTGGTCATAGAAAAGATATTTATGAAGGAGGTTAGAAATAAAAGAATGAAAAGTTCGATCGAGCCTAATCAATAATCTAACCTGATAAATTAGTAATCAATTAAAGAAGATTCAACGGTTTCTCTTAACCATTTTTGATAACTAATACCTCGTTTTTGTGCTGATTTTTTGATAGCTTTTAACAATTTTTCTGACACACGAAAAGTAATTACTTTATCCTTTATACTAATTAAAATTTATAGTAAATTAATAAATTCATCTATAGTTAAATTAGCACTTTTTATGATTGTTCTTAATGTGCCTTTTGCGATATTCTTATGATTAGGTACAACAATTTGTGAAAAAGGATTATCTTTTCTTAAAATTATGTGACTTTCTTCTTGACGTTTTTGATAATAACAAATAGACATCTTCAAAAATACAGGCAAGATGCCTGTTCTACGGTGATAAAATCATAATTTCTGGAGAAGTCTAATTTTTGCTAATGCTTTAACCCACATTTTGCCTGAAATATTGGGGATTTTTGTCATACCGCTACTAATAATGCCTCAAAGTTTTCGAGGGGAATAGGGATGTTATCTTCTTCTAAGGCTTTGATATAACCATTAATAGCTTCTTTGATGTTGATTAAAGCTATTTCTTTTGTTTCCCCTTGAGAAACACAACCTTTTAAACTAGGACATTCTGCAATCCAATAACCATCTTCATCTCGATATAAAAAAACTTGTCTCATATTATCTTTATAGTATTGTTTTATTTAGTTTTAATTTTATCAAAAAGTAAAAAGTTCGATCACAAAGTGGCACTGCTCGATCGCCTTGTCATTAGCATTGAAGTTCAGTTATTGTAGAAACATTAATTATTAACTAATAAAAATTAGCCATAATGAATTATAAAATTGACATAGAACAAGAAGAGGATGGACGCTATATTGCTGAAATTGTCGAACTTCCGGGGGTTTTAGTTTATGGTAATAGTCAAAAGGAAGCTATTTTAAAAGTCCAAGCTCTAGCTTTGCGTGTTTTAGCGGATCAACTTGAACAGAGTGAACGTTTTGAAAACAATCTTACTTTATCATTTGTTGCTATATGAGTAAATGGTCATCTGCTAAAGCAAAACGAGTCTTAAAAGCACTAGAAAACATCGGTTGGAAAGTTAAACGACAAACAGGCTCTCATAAAATCTTAGAAAAATTAGGTTGGAATGATGTGGTTTTTGCTTTTCATGATGGAGAAGAAATTGGTCCGAAAATGTTAGCCAGAATTGCTAAATTAACTGGATTAACCCCTGATGATTTTTAATGTCGATCGAGCCAAATAGATCGATCATAGCTACTGTAGAAGAGCCAAAAAATACAATGGCTAGAAGATAATTTTGAAAATATAATACCATTACCATTAACTGCAAATTTATCGGGTTTTTATAAAATCAGAATTGGTGATTATAGAGTTATTTATACTTTTCAGGTAAGTAATAAAATTATCACAGTACATGAAATTGGTCATAGAAAAGACATTTATGAAGGAGGTTAGAAATAAAAGAGAGAAAAGTTCGATCGAACCAAATCAATAATCGAACCTGATAAATGAGTAATTAATATTAAAATAATCTGTTAAATTTTGTTCTAATAATAACTGTATCTCGATCGATCCTAATTTTTGGTAAACTTTTATTTATATGCAAGAAAGAAAAGACGGAATGTAAGGTAGGTTTTGTTTTGGAGTAAGTGTAATGGTGAAAAGTAGAGATATTCAAATTGTCAAAGAGTTTCGCTCTCGATTGGAGACAATTATGCCCATTCTGGATTTACGCATTTTTGGCTCACGGGTTAAAGAAACTGCTACAGAAGATTCTGATTTAGATGTCTTTATCAAAGTACCACAGTTAGATCGATCGCACCGAGAAAAAATTTATTATTTAGCATGGGAAGTCGGATTTGAGCATAATCTGGTAATTTCTACATTTGTAGTCACAGAAAATCAAATTAAATCAGGGGCTGTAGGTGCTAATCCCTTACTATCTAAGGTATTAAGTGAAGGAATTGTAGTGTAATGGATATTCAATTAGAATTATTAGTTAAATATCGTTTATCTCAAGCTGACGAAACCTTAACAGAAGCCAAACTCTTATTGAAAGAGTTGAAAATTAGAGGAACGATTAACCGTTCTTATTATGCTATGTTTTATGCAGTAATGGGATTATTAGCTACTCGTAATTTAGGCACATCCAAGCATAGTGGAGTTATTAGTTTGTTTGATAAAGAATTTGTCAAAACTGGGATTTTTTCTAAGGAGTTATCCCGTAGTTTGCATAGAGCTTTTAACGAGCGACAAGTTAATGATTACGGAGAAATGTTAAAACCAGATTTACAGTTAGCTGAGGAACTTTTACAACAGGCACAAGTTTTTATTGATGAGATTAAACTACAATTGGCAAAAATGGGTTTTTCTCTGGAGATGTAATAATGAGTATATCTGTTTTATGGATAACTAGAATGTCTTTAATTCTCTTGTGATAAGATGATCATATCGTGTCATGGAGTTAAGTTAATGAAAGCATTTGAAGTAATGGCAACCCTAAATAATGACAAAGAACTGTTATTAGATGATCATTTAGATTTAGTGATACCTAGTCGAGTTAAAATTATTGTGTTAGTATCCGACGAAAATGAGTCTGATCCTGATGATACCCCAGTAGAAGAAATTAAAGCTAGTTTAAGACGGGCTTTGCAAGAAAGAAAAGAAGGAAAAACTATACCAATTTCTGAACTATGGGAAGGAATTGATGACTAAATAATAAAA
>NZ_JBLZFY010000191.1:0-3706 GCF_050753365.1 Geminocystis sp. CENA526 | reverse complement strand
AAAGTTTATATTAATTATTTTCTATTAATTTTACATAACTACTGTAGAAGAGCCAATTTTATCAAATTTTCTGTAACAAAATGTTTCGCCAACAAATTCATCTATTTTAGGACTTACGCATCTCTAACGTTATTGTGTCATTCCGAGAGTAGCGAAGGAATCTCAATCCCTTGATTTTTAGTATAAGTGCTTACCTTCTATATTTCAAGATAAAAATTATGAAACTAATTAAAATGAATGATACCATTTTATTAATTAAAGGCTGTTTTAAGATTTACAAAAAAATATTAAATGTGTCAAAAAAAATTAATCACAACAATGCAGGATGTTAATTTTTATCCCCATGAGGTGATACATCCTATCGAAGTTATACAAACCCATTGTTCGATCGTATTTTTAACGGGAAATTATGCTTATAAACTGAAAAAACAAGTTGATTTTGGCTTTTTAGACTATTCTACCCTTGAGAAAAGAAAACACTTTCTTGAAGAAGAGTTAAGGATGAATAAAGCTATTGCCCCTGAACTTTATTTACAAGTAATTCTTATTAGTTTTGTCAATGAAAAATATATTTTAAATGATGATAGTCAACCAGTGGATTATGTCTTAAAAATGAGACAATTTCCTCAAGAAAATCTTTTTTTAAATCTGTTTGAGTCAGGGAAATTAACTGCAAAAAATATTGAAGATTTAGGTAAGATAGTTGCTAATTTTCATCAAAATACCGACACTAATGATTATATTAATAGTTTTGGTACTGTAGAGAAAATTGGAGAATCTATTATTCAAAATTATCAACAAACTGCGAAATATATTGGAGAAGTGCAAACTATCGAAAAATATCAACAAACTAAAGCCTTTACCGATAACTTTTTACAGTCAAATCAAACTCTATTTAAGCAAAGGCAAATTGAACACAAAATTAGGGAGTGTCATGGAGATTTACATTTAAAAAATATCTGTATTTGGCAAGATAAAATACAACTATTCGATCGAATCGAATTTAACGAGCCTTTTCGTTTTGTGGATGTTATATATGATGTCGCTTTTTTGGTAATGGATCTTGATTCTAAAGGAGAAAAAGAATTAGGAAATATCTTTCTCAATACTTATATAGAAAGGACTGGAGATTGGGAAGGTTTACAAGTTTTACCGTTATATTTAAGTCGTCAGGCTTATGTAAGAGCAAAAGTCACCTCTTTTTTATTAGACGATTCTGCTATTAGTGAAACAGTCAAAAAAGAAGCTAAAAAGACTGCTGAAGATTATTATAATTTAGCTTGGGAATACACTCAAAAATCTGAGGGAAAATTAATCTTAATGTCAGGATTATCAGGTTCAGGAAAAACCACTACTGCGCGTCAAATTGCCAAAGAAAATAATGCTATACATATTCGCTCAGATGCCGTCAGAAAACATTTAGCAGGAATATCTTTAGAAGAAAAAGGAGACGATTCTCTTTACTCTATTTCCATGACAAATAAAACCTATGAGCGTTTATTTTACCTAGCAAAATTGTTAACAAAACAAGGATTTACTGTCATTTTAGATGCTAAGTTCGATCGAATTTCCTTAAGACAACCGATGATTGAATTTGCCCTTCAAGAAAATATTGATTTACAGATTATTTATTGTACAGCACCCTTAAATGTTTTGTTCGATCGACTCCAAAAAAGGACAGGAGATATTTCCGACGCAACCCCAGAATTATTAGCAAAACAACAAGCTCAATTTGAAATTTTTACCGAAACAGAAAAACCCTTTTTAACAATTAACAATTAACAATTAACAATTAACAATTATCCACTATTCACTATTCACTATTCACTATTTAAGTTATTTAATAATTGTTTTATTTTTTCTAAATCTTTATTTCCTGCACTGATTTCGACACCACTTGATAAATCAAATCCATCACATTGAAGGGTTTTTAAGGCGATGGTAACATTATCCGCCGTCAAGCCTCCTGCGAGTAACCAAGGACGAGATGGTCTAAAATTATCTAATTCAGTCCAATTTAAAGTTTTTCCCGTACCTCCATAAACTCCCTCTTGAAAAGCATCTAATAAAATCGTATCGATAAAAGGGATATATTCTGGTAATAAAGCTAAAGAATCCTCATTTTGATAGCGAAAAACCTTAATAATTTCTCTGTCAGGTAATAATTCTCTTAATTGTGTGCAAATAGTCGGTGTTTCGTCACCATGTAACTGTATCGCCGTTAATCCTGTTTCCCTGACAATGTTAACAATATTATCGATGTCTTCATTGACAAAAACCCCAACTTTACTAATTTGTGACGGTAAAGCCTTAATTATCTCTTGGATTTTCTTTTCTTCAATATATCGAGGAGATTGTTTGACACAGATAAAACCTAACGTATCCACCCCCAAAGATACGATCGAAATCGCCTGTTGTAAATCCGTAATCCCACATATTTTGACACGCATAATTTAAGAATGATGAATAATCTTTAAGAAAATCAAGAAAAAAGCCCTGTAAATATTACCATAACGGAAATAGTTAAGATTAAGCAAATTAAATCATAAAAATCATGAACTTTTTAGTATTATCAAATCTTTTAGCAAATATTCCTCAAACGGTAGAGTGGAATTTTAATGTAGCTATAGTAATGATTTCAGCCAACTTATTTGCCGTATTTATCGGACGTTTTGCCATCCAAAAAGCAGGAATTGGGCCAGATTTACCCGTAGGGAAACCCGCTTTATGGAAAAAATTTGGTCTTCCTGAATTACTAGCAACTTTTAGCTTTGGACATATTTTAGGGGCTGGTTTCATTTTAGGTTTATCTAACGCTGGATTGTTATAACCTAATTAGAGTCTGCTGAAAAAGTATTAGTGATGAAGGTAGGGAAAAGGGAAGAGGGAAAAGGGAAAAGGGAATAGATAAGAGTTTTAGCTTAGTAATAGCGAAATTAATAATCGCTGTCAGCGACACACATTCCCTTGCATTTAATGCCATTAGTGGCGGTGCGTTTACAATAGTCACACAAAACAGGACAATTTGCTATTTGAGAAGATTCCTTGTTTTTGATATTTTGATCTTGATTTTGGGTTAAAGTCATGATGTTTGTTGATTAATGATTTCTAGTAACTCTAGCAGACGCAAACCGACTGATTCGTGGGTATATTCATCTTCAGGATGGGGCGGTTGCCCTACCGATTGAAAGTAAGGACGTTCACCATTCATTTGTCCCCATTTTAAATCCACTTGTTTGACAAAATCATAGTACTTATGTTCGTTACTAAGAATGTCCTCAATAATTAATGTTAACGCTTTGAGAGGTTCGGTGTCATGGGAACTAATTTTGTCATCTCCACTGTTAACTAAATCCACTAAAACCGCTTGTAATGCCCCTGATAAGTCTTTTAGGTTATTGCGAATAAAAAGATTTATTTCCGTCTTAATTTGAATCATCTTAGGTACGGGGGATTCACCTTTCAAGAAGCCTCCCCCTTCCCTAGCGATTAAGTCAGCAAGGGTGAATTTTCTGCCCATTCGAGCATCTCTGAGAATTTCTAATTCTCTTTCTTTGTCTTCTTTTGATGTCATTTTACTGATCTATTTTTTGGCTATACTATCATCTTTATTTTATTCCACTTGTTTAATAATTTAGAACTTACGCAGTGACACTCCCACGCTGACCTAAGGTACAGGCGTGGGCTTCCAAATATCGCTACTTGG
>NZ_JBLZFY010000190.1:0-3760 GCF_050753365.1 Geminocystis sp. CENA526 | reverse complement strand
ACCTGATACCTGACACCTTTTTTTAGACATAATTTATCATACTCAAAGTAAGAGAGGCAAAAATATTTTAAATGATGCTAATTTAACGGTAGAAGAATTTATTGATTTGTTATAAATAGTTCCTTCAGCGTAGCTGTGCCTTCGGCATCGCATCTTCCCCGTCGCTTGAATTGAGACACGAAACCCAACAAAATCATGATTATCGGAATTTGATATTTTTCGTTGATCAAAATCTACCTTCCCAGCAAAATCTACCACAGAAGGATATTCAAAAAATAAGAATCGTTAACCTAATCCTAATACCTAACCTTAATTAGGGGTTGCTGAATAAATCTGAAGACTAGAAAAATCAAGGCTTTAAGGACATTAAATTAATAAAAAAGTTCTCAGTTTTAGGAATTTTTCCTCAAAAAACAGGGTAGTATTATACAATTACAGACTCTGATTCTAAGAATCAAAACCATTAAAACCTTTGCCCATTGCCCTTTGCCATACCCCTCCTCAGACTTTTTCAGCACCCTCTAATAATTAATAAACACCAGCATTATAGCGTTCGTCTCCTTCGTTGAAAACTTCAGCAGGAGGAGTAGCAGTAAAATTATCTAAGTTAGCTTGTAATCTCTCTTTTTGAGCGTCACTTAATCCGGGTATATTTAAAACATCTTCCACTTGCTCATAAGGAGCATTTTGGATGATGAGACTAGCTAATTTAGGATAAAATCCTCTTAAATCACGAAAATCACGAATGTCACTGTTATTAACGTCAATTTTTTGACCAAATTCAGTACTCAATAAGTCATCAGCTACATTACGGCGAGTATTTTCTGTTGCTACGATCGAAGGAGTAGCTTGTAAAATAGTATTAAAATCTAATGCTTGAGCAGGTTGTGAAAATACGATCGAGGATAGGAATAAAATTAAACTAAATACGGTAACAATACGTTGCCATAATTTCATGAAAACGAAACCTCCAAAAAAATTAAGATAACTTAAATAATGTTTTTATATGTAAAACCAACAGACACAATATCATTGGGTTAGTTAACGCTTTTACAGTGCTTTTCTATCCACAACGCTTATTGCTATTCGATTTTATCAGTCAACTTGACTTTTTCATGCACAGGTAACGTAAAGATTTGTAAAGAATAAGAGATCAGACAAGGAATATAATTTAGTGATGAAGGTAATACGGGGAAGACTAGGAGACAGGGGAGATTTGTTAATTTATTTCTAACAAAATAATATGCAACTTAGATGCGTCTTGGCTTAATTAATAATCCACCACCAACAAAAGTTCGATCGAACCTTTAGGGATAAAATTCCTGCCAAACGGCATCAATCAATTTACCTTGTAAATTTAACATTTTATCGGTTAAACGTACTATTTCTATATTCGGGACAGCTTTATCTCGATCGTGAGCTATCCTTCTGACTGCTTCTTGATAGTCTCCTAGTATAACCGAATAAACTGCGATGGCCATTCCTGCCGATCGACTAACCCCTTGATGACAATGGATTAAGATGGTTAAATTATCTTCAGCGTTGTCGTAATGGGTAGAAACGAAATCAATTACCTCCGCTACAGTGTCTGTAGTGACGATTTCTTGTCCTAATTGATAATTTTCAGCCCAAACATCATCAAATTCTAACCTTAGCACCGAATGACGATTTTCTTCTTCTTTTTCGGAGATAGACTGAGGCGCAAAAATTGTATAACCCGGATTCATGATCGAAACCACAATATCCACATCATCAATATATTCGTCAACTTCGGGAACTCCACAAACAATAATATCTAAATCTAACATAAAGATTGCTCCACAAAAAATTAAAGATTAATAATGTGAAATCGATCGAACCTATATTCCCTGCTTTCAAAGGGTGGTTAGGGGGGATTATTTAGCCATTGTTACCTAACAAAATTTCTAGGGGATAGTTATAACTTATATAGCGTTTATCAAAATAGTAAGGTACACCTATTTCTTAATAATAATGGGTTTTAGTCTGTTCTATAGACATCTCCAAAAATTATTTTTAATTGGTTCGTAGTAAGGGCTTCAGTCCTTAAAATCTTAATTAATGGAGAAGTCTTATGTACCTCATAAATATAAGAATTGCTATATATTTTCTCTAGGATTTTTTTATTATTTTTCGTTTCTTTATCTTCTAACAAACTAAAATATGAATCATATTCCAGATCATATATGATAATAAATAAATCATTAAAACGCCGCTTAACTATATCAACATAACTATATTTTCCTTCAAACCATTTATCTTTTAATTTTTGGAAAAATTCTGATTCTAAGGATAAAGCCTTTTCAAAACAGTCTCTATACATTTTTACTCTATATTCTCTCAAAAGACAATCAAATTGATGAAAAAGAACTTCATTTTTATACAGAGATTTAATTTCTAACACTTTTGGCCCCCAGTATTCTTGCGTCTCTTTTTTTGTTACATATAGAGCAAAAACATAGTCAAATAGAAACATAGTGATTAGGTGTAATTTCTTCAGCATCTCTAATTCTTGTTTTTTTCTTAATTCTTTTGATTCTTCTCGTAGTTTTGCGTATATTTGCTCTTTTCTATTCATGTTAAAATTTAGCCTAATTAAGTATATTTTAATAATTACACAAAAAAACAAATGGATTGAATTATCCCCCTAACCCTGCTTTGAAAGGGGGAACAAGAAATAATGCTCTTTGAAAGGAGAGAACATTATCTACAATTTACGGTAGGATTTTAATTGAAACAACTGGGAAATTCAACGGTTTCGACACGGGAAAGGTCAAGGCGGGTATCTTTCATTAATTCATATTTCATTATTTCTTCTTCTAGGTTAGATAGTAAATCCAATAATGTGGTTAACTGCTCTCCTTTTTGTTCCATTAAAACTCGGTTATGTTTATCGTTAGATTCTAATAAGGTTAATTCGCTGTAAACGTATTCTTGATATTGTTTTAATTGGGGGATAATATCCATAGTTTTAGTTCTGTTTAATTTACAGTTACAAAAAAAGATTATTACTTAAGCTAAGAAACGGGGCTTTCCCAATGATTATTCTTCCTCCATCGACTCATAGTAACATTTGATACTTTCATCTTCTGTATCCATGATTTCTAGTTTGAATTTACTATTAGCGGGGATTTCTACCATTCTATTATGAATTACTGCACCTCCGATATAGTGTTTTTTTCAATTTGTTCCCCCCAAGAGTCAACTTCCCCTCCTATATAAAGTTCGGTAACGGAGATTCCTTCGATAAATTGTTGTTCGGCAAAATCTATTTCTTGTAAATCGATGATTTCACCTGTTTCTTCAATCTTACATACACCAGACAAAGCAAATCCGTAAGCTGTGCGATCGTACATAGAGTAATCTTTAGTAGTGGGTTGAATCTATATTCCCATCCTTTTTTAAGGTAGGGTTCTTTAATTCCTTAACGTTTTAACAATTATTAAGATAAATGAGACTAGGAAAGAGTTTTTCTGAGGTGGGTTAGCCCAAACTTTCAAGCCATGTATTAAATTGTCAAGGTGCGTTTTCGTGTCAGGGAGCTTATACCGTCAAGGTTTTAACCTTTTAAGTTGACACAAAAGTTATCATAACACAAAATCTTCACTTTGTGCAAGGGAAAATATCTCTTAAA
This sequence comes from Geminocystis sp. CENA526, assembly GCF_050753365.1. Lineage (NCBI taxonomy): Bacteria > Bacillati > Cyanobacteriota > Cyanophyceae > Chroococcales > Geminocystaceae > Geminocystis > Geminocystis sp. CENA526. The sequence continues at coordinate 108 of NZ_JBLZFY010000190.1, read as the reverse complement.
CAGGGCAAACGCATACTCAGGAAGATAAAATCTTCAGTAGATACTTCTCATCCCATCCCGCTCTTAATCGTTGTGCTTTTTTACCTCGTTTATACTCTGTTTCTCTAT
>NZ_JBLZFY010000189.1:0-3839 GCF_050753365.1 Geminocystis sp. CENA526 | reverse complement strand
CTTTAGATGCTGTTGATTTTATCTAGTAATTAATTATCGAAATAAAAGGCTAAAGCCTTTACTACAAACTTGTTAAAAAGGAGAATTTATGTTGTTTACGATGAGAATAACTATGCTAAGTGATTGGCATATCGGTTTGGGGCAATCTAAAGGTGACATTGATAGTCTGATTCAACGAGATAGCGATGGTTTGCCTTATATTCCTGCTAAAACTCTCACGGGTATTTTACGGGATAGTTGTGAGTTAGTGGCTTTAGGTTTGGATAATGGCAATGAAAAAGGTGTTTGGAGTCAGTGGGTTGATTTTCTCTTTGGTAGTCAACCTGCATTGGAAGAAGGCTCGATCGAACATCCTCCTCAACCTGCTATAATTTCTTTACGATCGGCTCATTTTCCTGATAGTCTTAAAAATGCCCTTACTGTCAAAACTAAACTTAAAGATTCGATCGCATTTATCAAACCAGGTATAAGTATAGATAACGACACGGGATGTGCGAAACCAGACTTTTTAAGATTCGAGGAGATGATAAGAAAAGGGGCAATTTTAGACGCAAAAGATTGTCAAATTAATTATCCTGCGGATATAAGTGAGGATAACAAAAAGATAGTTAAAAATATAGTTGAAGCGTTATTGTTAGCGGGGGCAAAATTAACCGAGAGAATAGGCGGAAAAAGACGCAGGGGTGCAGGAAAATGTAAAATTAACTTTCTAAAACTAACAAATGACAATTATTTAGACTATTTAGCTAAAACGCCTCCTTCTCCTCCTGATTATCAAGAAATAACTTTTTCCCTCTCCTCTCACCATCCAGAGATAAAACAGTCAGACTGGTATATTTTACCGTTGGAAATTACGGCTAAATCTCCCATTATCATCAATAGTCGCACCATCGGCAACGTAGTAGAAACCCTCGACTATATTCCTGCAAAATATATTTTAAGGAATTTACATCGTAAACTAGGGCAATGGTTAAATGTTTCTCAGGCTATCAGTGAGGAGAGTTTAGTCATTACCAATGCCACCGTTAGCAGTCACAATCAACCCAGTCGCCCTGTGCCTTTTTGCCTTTCTGCTGATAAACTGAATGGAGGATTAAAAAAGGGTAATGTCTATAACTGCTTTGTCGAAACAGAGAATAAAGAAATTCAATTAAAAGGTATTCGAGGGGGTTATATAGGAGAATTTACGGGGGGATGTTTACCTGCTAATCCTGATGTAGAAATTAATGTCTATACTCACAATACCATCAAAGATGAACTTCAACGTCCTAGTAGTGATGTAGGTGGAGTTTATAGCTATTCTGCGATCGCACCTAAGACTACATTTAGAGCGGAAATTCGTCTTAAGTCAGACTTGTTTAACCATCTTTGCAACCAGAAAAAAGAATGGTGGAAAATTTTAGAAGGTGGTTATTCCATCGGGCAATCAAAAAAAGATGATTATGGCACGATAAAGGTAACAATAGCTCAAAAACCCCAACTTTATCAAGGTTCGATCGAGCTTAAAAATAACACTCTCAGTGTGTGGTTATTATCCGATTTGCTGTTAAGAGATGAAAGACTTAATCCCACTGCTGACTTAAACATTTTCAAAGAAACCCTAGAAAAAACATTAGGAGTTACTTTAGAAGAAAAACAAAAAATCATCCGTCAAAGACGCACAGAATCATGGCAAGTGCGTTGGGGGTTATCTCGCCCATCTTTAGTCGGTATTCAAGCAGGAAGTTGCATCGTCTATGAAGTAACAGATGGAGAATTAGATATTAATAAACTATCTCAAATCCAAATGTCAGGAATAGGAGAAAGGAGAGTCGAAGGTTACGGGCAAATGTGCTTTAATGATCCTTTATTAACTATGCCTTTATCAAAATTAAATTCCTCTGATACTGAAGTTAACAATAATAATAATAAGACAAATGCTAACCCTATCAGAAGCAGTGACTCCGCTTTTGAATATGCCCGAATAATTGAAAAGGAAGCATGGCGAGAAGCAATCCAACAACAAGCCTTATATTTAGCCTCTAATCAAGAAAAAAGAAAAGAATATTTAGGCTTAACAATCCAAAAGAAAGAGAATAATAATGAAAGTAAACCCCCCATGACTCAATTAGGTGCTTTACGCTCAGTTGTCAGTAAGTTGCAATCACAGAATGACAAAAATCAAGTCACTAATTGGATTACAGCTTTAGAATCTGTGCCTAATCGTAAAGAAAAATGGGTAGGAAATAGCTTAAAACTGATTCGTAGCTTAATCAATGATGAGAGAAAAATCTGGGAATATCTCCATTTACCAAATGATTTAACCATTACTAACAACGGAGAAACCGAGTTAAAACAACAACTTTGGGCGGAGGCAATACGCACCTTAATTGATGCCATGATTCGGGCGCATAAAAGAGACTGGGAAAAAACCTCGTAGGTTGGGTTAAACGAAGTGCAACCCAACATCAACAAGCCAGAAAATGTCATCCATGATTCCCTATTATCGCTTTTGGTTGGGTTTCGTTACCTCAACCACAACCTACATTTGGGTTTCGTTAGCTCAACCATAACCTACATTTGGGTTTCTTTAGCTCAACCACAACCTAGATTAATTATTAACATCAATTAAAAATATGGCAAGAAAAATTCATTCTCGATATAAAATCACAGGTAATCTTATCACCATTAGCCCCATTCATATTGGCGGTGTTGGTGGTAATGCCGATACTGATATGGCTTTAGCTGTCAATGGTGAAGGGAAATTTTACCTTCCTGCCACCAGTTTAGCAGGGGCGTTACGCGCTTATATGGCAACTTTTAATCCAGATATTACTGATAAAATTTGGGGTTTTCAGGAGGCAAAAGGGGATAATGGTTATGCTAGTTTCGTCATTGTGGAAGATGCGGTTATCAATTCTGCTATCGTAGAAATCCGTGATGGTGTCGCCATTGATAGATATTCAGGCACTGCTGCTGAGGGTATGAAGTTCGATCGAGCTATTTTACCTAAAGGTGTTACAATTCCTATCAGCCTTACTTTAGAAAGAGACGCAAAATTAAGTGATGGTGAATGGCAAGACTATCAAAACGCCTTCGCCCAACTTATCACAGCTTTAGAAGAAGGAGAAATTTATCTCGGCGGTGCAAAAAGTCGAGGTTTAGGGAGAGTGAAACTATATGACACGAGAATCATTGAAGAAGATTTACTCACCCCGACTGGAATTTTAGGCATCCTCAATAATCAACAAAAAATCGTTAATTGGAGCAAGATTTACGCTTCAGGGGAAAATTGTCAAAATAAGCTCGAAATAACCATTAAATGGACTCCTGTAGGTGCTGTGATGGTGAAATCAGAAGGGGATGGTATGACGGTGGATATATTGCCCCTTGTCAGTGGAAAAGGTGGAGGCTTAACCTTTGTTATCCCCGGTAGTAGCTTAAAAGGAGTATGGCGTAGCCAAGCAGAAAGAATTATTCGCACAGTCTGCAATCACTCTCTTACCCTCGATGATGACTTTAATCAACAGGTAACGTTGGAATTGATTAAAACCCTTTTTGGCACACCCGCAGAATTAGACGAGAATCAAAAGCAGTTAGGTTATTTAAGTTGTCTGGCAGTAGATGACTGTTTTGCAAATATACCGATGGCATCTCATCAGTGGGCAAGTATTACCGATGCGACTAAAGATAGCAGTTTGCGTAATAGTTTGGATAGTATGGGTTTACAAGATACTCAATTAGGATACCACGTCGGGATCGATCGTTGGATTGGTAGTGCAGCAGAAGGCTTTTTATATACTACCCTCGAACCTTTTGGGGTGAATTGGGAAAACATCGAAATTAGCTTAAATTTACAT
>NZ_JBLZFY010000188.1:0-3927 GCF_050753365.1 Geminocystis sp. CENA526 | reverse complement strand
TACTTCTTACTTCTTACTTCTTACTTCTTACTTCTTACTTCTTACTTCTTACTTCCTTCTTACTCATTCCTTCAAAACATAACCCACTCCTCTGACGGTTTGAATAATTCTTTTTTCCTTGTTGGATTCGAGTTTTAATCGCAAATAACGAACATAAACTTCTATGATATTGGAATCGCCTCCAAAGTCATAACCCCACACTTTATGTAAAATTTGATCTCTGGTTAACACTTGGCGAGGATTGGAGATTAGATATTCCATTAAATCATATTCTGTGGCGGTGAGTTCGATCGATCTTTGTCCTCTTTTTACTTCCCTTGTACGGCGATTAAGGCTAAGATCAAGAAAATGTAATTGATCTGGATCTTCTTCATTACTACGGCGTAAATGAGCGCGGAATCTTGCTAATAATTCTGGTACATTAAACGGTTTAAGGATATAATCATCAGCACCTGCGTCTAATCCAGCTACTCGATCGTTAATTTCATCTTTAGCAGTTAATAATATAATAGGGACTTTACTACCTGAAGTGCGCAAACGGCGACAAATTTCTAAACCTGATATTCTTGGTAACATCCAATCTAAAAGAATTAAATCGGGATTAATTTCTTTAGCAGTGGCTAAACCTGTTACGCCGTCATTAACTACCACTACCTCATAACCTTCGTATTGTAATTCCAATTCCAAAAATTTTGCCAGTTTTTGTTCATCTTCTATCACTAAAATTTTATTCATATTTCGATCGTTTATCTGCCATAGAGACATTAGTTGTAAGTTGTAAAATCTTGGAAAATTATTTTATCTAGGTTATTAATAATATTTCTCATTATAATTTATGTGTGACTATGATCTTCTGATCTTCGTTTTTATTTTTTACTAATTTATCTAATTTATCACAGAGTCATCATGGATAAAGATACCCGTTTTGCATTTCTCGTTATTGGTTTACCCTTCTTAGGATTAATTTATTGCCTCGGCATTGTTTTAATGTTTATTGTGTCACCCTTTGCCCAAAATCATGCTTTTATTACAGGCATTCTATCTGCTATGATACCATTTTCGATCGCCGCCTCCATCTGGATTAGGGCATCTGCTAAAGCCTATAATCGTCATAAAAATTAGTTTCTTGTGAAACAGGCATCTTGCCTGTTAAGTTAACCAAAAAACGCCTATTTAGAAATTGCTAATTTGCGATGAATGCCACTAGCTTCAATTAAAGGTTTAAAGGTAGAAATCAGGCTATCTTGCGCCACCGCCAAACAAGGAAAACCCACATCTCCATAATTGACTCCTCTCGTTAACGGAAAATTCGATCGAGCTAGATGTACCAAATTTCCTCCTGCCCCCCTTAAGATAGGGTAAGCCCCAGCAATATCCCAAATTTTCGGACTCGCTTCGATCGCACCTAGTGTAGCACCAAAAGCTACGGATATTAAATCATAGCTAGTCACCCCCGTAATGCGAATTTTACAAGGGAAAGGATTTTGCAGAATATCCAAGCTACGATTGCATAACATCACCACATGATTAAAACTAGGAAGATCATCACTGGTATAGATAGGATTATTATTGAGATAAGCACCTTTAGGACTATTTAACCCCGTATTTTCGCAAAAATAACCATGATAAGTTTGATGAAGATGAGGAAAATGCACAAATCCAAATACAGGAATCCCTTGATAGAGTAAACCAATAGAAATACCCCAAATAGGAATACCCCTAGTAAAATTAGTTGTACCATCGATAGGATCAATAACCCAACACCAATCCGTAACGGGTAAAATATGCTCAGTTTCTTCTGTCAAAACACCGTGAGTAGGAAAACACTGCTTAATCGCCATTCTCAATTCAAAATCAGCCCATTTATCCGCCTCCGTCACCAGACTACCATCCGCCTTACGAGTCGCCTCCAGTTGTGCAAAATCTGTTAATAACTTTTCTCCGATACGGTGGGTTATTTGCCGACAAAAGTTATATACTTCCTGCCAAAAATAAATCATCTTTTTTCCCCTGTTTGATTAGCTTGACGAATCAGGCGTTTACTTATTTCCTCAAAATTCGTTATCTCTTTTCAAAGTATAGCAGTGACTCATCAGCTATCAACCATAAGTATTTATCACCCTTGACATAAACAAAAATAATGAATAGTAAGGTGATTTCTAATAATAAATATACCTGTATTGATCCCCCCAGGGCTGTTTCAAAGTATCTTCTGAACAAGTGTTAGGGTGTTAGGGTATTAGGGGGATTTTTTACCTTCAAATTTCAAGGAATAATAATAAATCTTGAAATAATCAATTTTTAATAGTAAATTATCAAAACTCATTACTTATTACTCTTTACTCATTACTTTCTCTTAACCAAAAATTTGAAAATGAAACAGCCCTGAAACTTTTCCAAACAACACCCGAACAACAAAATTCAGTATAATCTTGTATAGCATTATGTTTACGCAAAAAATATAAAAGTAGTATTTAGTGAAACACAAATTGATATACGTTTGCAATTCTTGATTAAACGATAAATAATCGCCAAAACCATTGAAATAAGAGGGTTTTAATTAGATGCGTAATTTTACGGAGACTTTACACAAAATTTATATGTTTTTTTTAAAATTTTAGTGTTAGTATTATTTGTAAAATTACAAATTTTTAACACAATCAACTATTATGGCAACTATCAACATTTTTGGTACAGAATTCGACGATATATTACTAGCCTCTGATTTTGGGGATATCTTGTTGGATGATTTTATTATCTTTGGATTTGAAGGGGATGATTCCATTGAAGGAGGAAACAACAACGATGTTCTTTCGGGGAATGAAGGTAATGACACCGTTTATGGTTTTGATGGTGACGACATTATTACCGGGAATAGCGGTGATGACTTACTCTTTGGTGGTTTAGGAAATGATACCATCTTTGGTAATACAGGAAATGATACCATCTTTGGTAACGATGGAGATGACTCCATTTTAGGCGGAAGTGGTAACGATGTTATTTATGGTGGCATTGACGCTGATTATATCGAAGGAGGTAGTGGTAATGATCTTATTTACGGTGGCAATACCACTCTCAATGATACTTTAGACGGCAATGATACTATCTATGGTGGTTCTGGTAATGATACTATCTATGGTGAATTTGGAGATGACTTAATCTACGGTGATTCTGGTAATGACCTCATCTATGGTGGAGAAGGTAATGATAGCCTTTTTGGTTGGGATGGAACGGATTTCGGTGATTCAGGCGATCGAGATACCATCTATGGTGGCGACGGAGATGACTACATAGAAGGGAATGATGACAACGATTTCCTCTACGGTGAAGACCGAAATGATACTATCTATGGTGGTACTGGAGATGATTATATCGAAGGGGGAGAAGGAGATGATTACATTGAAGGTGGCATTGGTAATGATACTATTCTAGGTGGTTCTGAAAATGACACAATTTACGGTGGTGAAGGAGATGATACGATCGATGGTGGTACAGAAAGTGATTACATCGAAGGTGGCATTGGTAATGATTCCATTCTCGGTGGCTCTGAAGAGGATACGATTTACGGTAATGAAGGTAATGATACTATTCTAGGTGGTTCTGAAAATGACTTAATCTATGGTGGCGACGGTAATGATTCTATTCTAGGTGGTTCTGAAAATGACACAATTTATGGTGATGAAGGTAACGACACTATTTTTGGTGGTGAAGGAGATGATTTCCTAGAAGGAGGTGCTGGTAACGATTCCATTGTTGGGGATGTTGGAGGATTTGCAGGAAATGATACTATCTATGGTAATGAAGGTAATGACACTCTGCGAGGTTTCAGAGGAGATGATTATATTGATGGTGGAGAGGGCGATGATTCTATTCTTGGAGGGGGAGATAATGACATTATTTTGGGTGGTGATGGAAATGATACCATTC
>NZ_JBLZFY010000187.1:0-3942 GCF_050753365.1 Geminocystis sp. CENA526 | reverse complement strand
AGTGAAGTGTAAAAACACTATGATAATTTTTGCTTCTATTTAATTATCAGGATGATTTTCGGAATTTATGCAAAATTTAATAATATTTTTATAAAGTTACAGTTATACAAAGTTAGATCGAGGTGTTGGCGGAAACATAGGGTCGCTGTTATGAGGGGCAGTGGTGTAAAATTTATTAGATCGAACTTTAATAAGTCAAGGATCGATCGAAATTAGATTTTCTGACATTCCCAACTAGAGAGAATCCAAACCTAAAGATTGCCTTAAATCCTTCTCCGTCGCACCAATAAGAGAATCCCCCCGTTGTAACAGCAAATCAATAGCTAAACGAATCAAAGTATTTTCCGTAATTCTTTCCCCTTTTCCATGACGACTGCGGTTTAACTTACGCACCAACAAAGTTAAATCATCCAATTGTGCTTCCGTTAACCTTGCCTCCTTACGCACAAGAGTTAAATATTTAGGTGTCTTTTCTACTTCCTGAGTCTGTAACTCTGTTTCTTTAGTCACCCGATATTCTGTTGAAGTTGAATTAGCCACCTTTTTCCCCGACTCCGCCGTAGTTTTTCCTCCTCTTTTTTTACGAGAATTAATTCCTTGATTAGTCATAGAGTCCGTAACTTTTGTTGTCTGTGATTCTAAATTATCCTTATCCATTGCAGTTCGATCGATCGTCATAGCTGATTGATTTTCTAACCCTTGAAAACTTGTTTCCTTCATCATTTCATCCCTAGGAGAATTAATTACCCCTTGATTTCCTGACAAATTAACCTTGTCATCAGAGTCTGTTAAATTGTCACTATCAAATGCTGTTACCTTATTACTTTGTAAATCAGTAGCTTTTTCAATCATTGATTTTAATTCAAAAGTTTCTTCACTAGAGATAATTTCTAAATCCACTAAGTCTAGTAGTTTGTTACTTTCAGACTCCGTAACTTGCAGACTTTGTGACTCTGGTAGTCTGTTACTTTCAGACTCCGTAACTTGCAGACTTTGTGACTCTGGTAGTTTGTTACTTTCAGACTCTGTAACTTGCAGACTTTGTGACTCTGGTAGTCTGTTACTTTCAGACTCTGTAACTTGCAGACTTTGTGACTCTGGTAGTCTGTTACTTTCAGACTCTGTAACTCTGGTAGTTTCAGGTTCAGATATAACTTCAACAGCTTCACCAATTAAACTAGAGAGATTTTTTTTCCTTGCCATTACCAATTAGCCTCCAACTCTTGCACTACTTGACGATAATCTCGTAAACCTAAACGAGAATTTTTACCCTTTGCTTTAGTAATCGCTACCCCCTCCAGAGGACATCTTTCATGGACTTTATAACTGCGAATCATACCCTCAAATACCCGAATCTTAGCAGATTTGAGAGCTTCTTGAGCCTCCTTCGCCTCATTGATCGATCGAGGATCAACCTTCGTGATTAAAACACTATAATTTACAGTAATCGGTAAAATTGCCGTTTGTACCGTAGTAATTAAAGCCGTTAAATCCATCGGAGCAGGTATGGTAGGCAGTATCAAATAATCCGCCACTTTAATCACCGCCTTTAAAGCCTCACTCCCCAAAGCAGGAGGAGTATCCACCACGATCGATCCATAATCAGATATTTGCTTCAACTTGCCCAACAAATCCGCATTAGTTTCCTGTGCTATGTCAAAAGGCAAATCCCCCCTTTCCGCCCACCATGTAGCAGAACCTTGAGGATCTGTATCCACCAATAAAGTAGAATACTTACCAGCTAAAATAGCCGCTATATTCACCGCCGTTGTGGTTTTGCCCACCCCACCCTTTCCGTTTGCGATCGCTATAATCCTTCCCATTTATTCCCACTATAGATTTATTAGTTGCGACTCTGTTAGTTTGTTAGTCTGTTAGTATAGCATCTATTTGATTAGACTATCGTAATTATTTCTTAGTTTGGTAGTCTGTTACTTCCTAACTCTGTCAGTCTGTTAGTAAATTAATGATAAGATAAGAAATCAAGAATTACACATAATATAATTAATGTCAAAATCTCGGTATCCAGACAACTGGGACAAAATAGCAAGAGAAAGAAAAGAAGCAGTAGGTTGGAAATGTCAAAAATGTGGAATACAATGTTTGAAACCAGAAGATGATCGATCAAAATTAACAATTTCTGACATAAAAAAAATAACCTTAGCCGTACATCATGCTAACTATAAACCTGAAGATAATCGCCCCGAAAATTTGATTCCTCTTTGTAATCCTTGTCATCTTTCTTATCATACCAGAAGAAAAGGTAGTGTCTCGATCGGACAATTATCCCTGTTTGACTATTGATTCAGATCAGCACATTACTAGATCACTACCACTAGCGAAAAAATTTTCCAACTCTAATCTACTTTCACCATAGCTTGTCCCACAGTGCAAGTTTGTCTGTTACCACAATGTCCTGTACCGATTAAATCATTCAGTATTAAATCAACATCGATAACTGAAACTTTAAAGTTCCGATCAGGAGTTTCAACACTAAAACGACAATGATAGGAATTTTTACATTCAGCTAAAGAGATCAAATCCATATCATCCCCTTCAGGTAAACATAAAGTACCCACTAAAGAATGAGATATACATAAAGCAATATCAGGAGCACCTTCCTTAACATCCCAGTTTTGTCCTCCTGCTTTAGTTTTTTCGACATCAACGGTAATAGTCGTTATTTTCGCTGCTAAAACATCATTTGGGTACAGGAAAATAAATAGTACAGCAATAGATAAGATAAATAGGTAACTAAGAATTTTCATAGCTTATTTCACATTCGCCAATACATTTTATCACTAATTAGTCGCACATTATTAATTTATACGGCTCTTCTACTTTGAATATGATAAATTATTGATGAAGGTAGGCAATAGGGAATAGGCACTATTTCCATAGCAAATTCGTAACATAAGATTATAACTTTTGATGAGTTTATTTATATTTCTTATAGTTAATAAAGTTGTTGCGAAATTAAGAAAAAAATGGTTCTCTCAAACTAATTATGCTATTTTAATTGAAAGAAATTGGGAATAAAGAGTTTGCCGTTTGCCCCTATGCTACCTATGTTTTTTACAGACAAATTACTCTTCCGACTTTCTCATTACGTTTGAGTAAATTTATTTGAGTGTTTCTCTTTATACCAATTAGAAATAGTCGTTGTAGGTACATTCATTATATACTCAATTTCAACATAAGTTTTACCTTCTTCTCGCATTTTAATACATTGTTCAATTACCTCTTGGGAATATTTCCGAGGAGCACCAACTTTTTTCTCCCTTGTTAAATCATACTCTTTTATCGTTTTACAAAGAACTGTACTTGTCATTCCTGTCGCCTCTTGAATTTCAAGGTATGTTGAACCATTAAGCCACATTTTTACTGCGTTTTCCTTTTCTTCCTTTGAATAAATTTTTAGAGAACGTATTATGCCTTTTTTGCGAACATAAGATCTAATCGAGTCTTCGCAAATACCAGTTATCGCCTCAATTTCCACAGGTGTTTTTTCCTCTAAATATAGACGGCAAATCAAATCTTTTTCCTCAGATGTTGCGTTAACAACTGTTCTAAATTTTTTATATTCCTTGAGAAAACTCTTTACAGTTTTATAGCTACCAACCCCCACTAATTGAATAATTCTGGAAATAGAATAACCATTATCAAACATTTCCAAATAAAGTTTTTTAACTCCCTCATCGCAACTACGAGATGTAGCCGAAATCCAAGAATACTCTTGCTCTTCTGGAAGATTTTTTTGCATATTTTCTACAAACTCAATAAAATAAGGACAACCGTGACATTTAGTTTCTAAACCAGGAGTTTCACAACCACAATAAGAATGCCATAGTGACTTAGTTTTTTCTAATGCTTTTAAGTATTTATTTCCTGCTGATTCTAAACAATTATTCATATTACTATTCATATTTTTATCTCTAGCTC
>NZ_JBLZFY010000186.1:0-4054 GCF_050753365.1 Geminocystis sp. CENA526 | reverse complement strand
TTGTCTGCCATGGGTTTACCATCACTATCTGGATATACTATATTTCGATCGAGTGATACTGTCATGATCAAATATTTTGATATAGAGAATTATCTATTATGTTAGCATTAGTTCTAATTTACTTTTTTAGCTTGAATAGTTTTTCAGACTTTTGAGTAAGATTAAGTAGTCTTATTTAAGCGGTTGCCAAAAGATAATTGAACTATTTAAGGGTTCAAGTTTTGTCCCCGGATAGTAAAATTCGAGAATACGTTGCGCTGACCATCCTAATCTTGCTAAATTATAACTACCAAATTGGCTTAATCCCACTCCATGCCCAAAGCCACCGCCTACAAAAGCATATCCTGCTAATTGATTATTTTGATCATAAAAGGGGTCTAAGTAAAATAAAGTACTTCTAGGGGGTGTAAAAGCGCTCCTGACTTCATTTTTGGCAAGGGATACCATCCCTAAATCGGTGGTAATATCCATTTGAATAATTCTACCCGATGACGATCGATCGACAATCTTCATTTCTTTAATGGTAGTAAAATCTTGCAAGGGGTGTTTAATTCTCTCTAAATATCTTTGTAAATCTTTGTTTAAATCAGCGAGGCTACTTTTACGATTCCAGCGAAAAAGACTTCTTCCCGTTTCATTAAAATTATTTTGTAAAGCAATAAACTTGCGAAAATTAGCTTCCGAATCAAGACTCTTTTCTGCTAAATTCCACACTTGTTGAGGAGAATCGATAACAGATTTTAAATAAGGGCGATTTTCTCCATTCCAGACATCCTCAAAATAGGATGTCACCCCACCACTGGTAGAAGAATATAAGGCATCTACTAATTCATTATTGTAGGTTAAAACTAACCCTTTCGTGGAGGCAATGGCTTTGTCTGAAATAGGAGAAGTGCCTGTTAATCCATAATAAACTTGACAATGGGTTGTAGCGCACATTTCATAGTTATCCGCCTGAAAACGGCGAGTATTGCGTAGTGCATAAGTTCTAGCGATGATAGTTTGGGCTTCTGCGGCTGCCATTGGTACATTAGCACCAATTTCATGAGGCACGACACCACGCAAATAAGTTTCAATGTTGACTTTATTGACAAGGGTATAATTACCGTAGGAGTTAGGTTGGATGGTAAAAGTGCCTCCATAGGTGCGCCAAGTGCCTTTTACTCCATCTCTGACTTGTACCAAATTTCTACCACTGTTAATCTCTAAATAATTGGCTTTGTAGATATTATTGCCAATTTTAAAGGAAACAATGGGCTTTTCTAACAAAATCTCTGTTTCTATATAAACATCCTTATAGCCTTTGTCTTGAATACCACTGAGTAACAATCTTTTTAATAATGGGGTTGTATAGGTGCTACGTTTAGCCCACACTTGCCAACGTCCGGGTTGAGTGATTTCCACATCAATACCGAGGGATTGCCAACCTTTAGCGGAATCTTCCGCCGTCTCAAATGTGCCATAATCTCCTAAAATTAACCTTTCTTCTATCAGTTTATTCGGTAATGACTGGGGTTCGATCGAAAGTTTTAATTCTTTAGTGGTAAGGTTTTTTTCTTCTTGAGTAGCTGTATCAATAAATTTAATGGTTAGAGAATCGCCTTGAGTGCTTTTGAGACTAATTTCATCATCTAATTTATCGCCAAATCTTTGCACAATTCCCACTTTCAAATCGACAGCTAACACAGGAAAGTTAGATAAAAAAGACATTCCTAATATCAAAGGCAATGTCAACCAAAGTTGAGAAGATATAAAAGATAAAGGATTAAAATTGAACCAGGAATTAGACTTCATAACGTTGAAATTAAATTTACTCACCTACTTATTATGTCATTGCGAGGCATATAAGCAATCTCATCAATCTTATTCGACATTGACCTTAATTGTCAAAATAAGGGTTGAAACTCTGACGAGGAAGCAATTTTTAAGTAATGATACAAAATAGATAATAACCGCTACTTATTTAACTGACGTAAATAACTAAGTAAATCTGCCATATCTTCGGGAGAGGGTTGGAATTTTGGCATAGGAGGAGTTTTTCCACTGACAACTTGATTAATTATTTGCACTTCGGATTTATGTTTAGATACGTCTTTTAAACTAGGTCCTACATTACCATTAGCATTGATACCATGACAACCAGCACAATTTACTTGAAAAATAGCACCTCCCCTTTCAATATTACCTTGAAAAGATAAAACTTGTTCTACATAAGGGTCTTTTGTTGGTATTAACCACCATACTGTTATTATGCTTAAGAACAGAAGTATAATCACCGTTAAAAGACTCAGATTAAGAGGATTTTTTTTGGTTTCGGTGTAATTTAGTTTTCTTTCTAATAACTGGTTATTCACGGGATTTTTGTTAAGTTTTTTAGTTTACTTATTTAACATTTTGCAACATTTCTTCTCATTCATGCCAGAATTTAATAAAAAATTAGTATTTGCATCCTAATTGTCTGGCATAACCTATACTCAGTTAAGTGATTTGGTGATTACTATATAGCTTTGATTATTTTAAATATTAAATAAATCTATAAAAAACTGACCGTTAACTAAATTATCGGTTAATTTTGTGTTATCTTTTATTTTCACCATTCTATGAAAGTATTCTTTCTGATGTTCACATTGTTCAAATTTAGTTCTCCTGTTATTATTGGCGTTAGTTTTCTGTTATTTGGTTGTGGTTTTATTCCCCCTTCTGTTTTGGGCGGTGATGAAAATATTGCCTTAGAGACTACTCCTGTTAATAGTATTAGTCAAGGACAAAATTTGCCCATTGGTGCTAAATTATTGATTAATCAGGAAATTATTGAGTTAGAAGTTGCTCAAACTCCCCAACAACAACAGATTGGCTTAATGTATCGGGATTTTTTACCCCCTAATCGTGGGATGTTATTTCCTTTCAATCCTCCTCAAACCGTTAGTTTTTGGATGAAAAATGTTTCTATTCCTCTCGATATGATTTTCGTTTCGGAAGGTATTGTTAAACATATTGTTACGGCACCACCCTGTAATGACGAAAACTGTCCTTTATACAATTCAACTGTAGCTATTGATCAAGTGATAGAATTAGCAGGAAATAGAACAGAAGAACTAGGAATCAAGGTAGGAGATAAGATTTCGATCGAGTTTTTGGAGGAGAATCAACAAAACTAAAAAAAAAATTGCCAAAGTTGATTTAATAATGTATAATACTTTACTTAATCAAAATTTTATAGTAGTTAGAATTGCTACTAAGGTTCGGAGGACTTAAGGATTATTGACAATTTGTCTATCTCAGTTGGAAATCGCAAGTAATCAATAATTTTTATCCTATCATCAACATCACCAGTCTAAGTGACTTCATAGGTACATAAAATCAACGCATATCTTTAGAGTTGCTTGTCTATAAAAACCATACTTTAAATAAAGTCAAAATTTCTGTGTTTTATTGACTAAATAAGATTACCGTATTTTCTTTTTTAGATAAAGTATGTTATTAGCAAAAAAACGACTTAACTTATCAGGAGTTAATTTCTAAAATTAGCTAAGAATTAGCAATAATTTACAAAAAATTGTGTGAGAAGTATAACTTTTATTTTGATGATTAGCTTTTAGCTATTCTAATTTTTTTATAACCATTTTTTATAACCATTTTTTATTTCACAAAATCTATATTATTATGCCTACTATTACTTATCATCGTTTTGTCAAATTTTTACAGGAAGAAATCAATTTATCTCAAGATTGTATCGCTATTGCACAACGCAATGTTGATCATAATTTAGGTTTAATTCCTATGGTTTTATGGCAATATGGTTTAGTTACGATCGAACAATTAGATAAGATTTATGATTGGTTAGAAACGTCTTAAATAATTAACAATTAACAATTAACAATTAACAATTAACAATTAATAATTAATAATTAATAATTAATAATTAACAATTAGGGTTTGCTAAATAAATCAGAAGACTATTAAAATCAACGGTTTGGACATACTACACCAACTGAAAAGTGTTCAATTTTCACAATTTTTACTCAAAAACTGAGCATTTTTTACTAAATTTTAT
>NZ_JBLZFY010000185.1:0-4074 GCF_050753365.1 Geminocystis sp. CENA526 | reverse complement strand
GTTTAGAAGATTATCTTCATTAGTAAAATAAAATTCATAAGATTGTCCATATTTTGCTTTATTCCTAGTAATTTCTTTATCGATTTTTGTGTATTGTTCTATGGTGTTAAATGTTAATTGTGATTGTGAAAATTCTCTTAATAATCCTGTTTTATAATAAGTATCGCCTACACATAAACCTAATTTATCAAACTTTTCTGCATTATTTGAATACTCATTTACTTTTAAAATTCCTTTCTTTAAAAATACTTTACCACGCTCTATTAAATCATTGTTTAACTGACTAATAAAAGTCATTGACGGTGATTGTTCATCATAAAAATTTGATTCTGTTAATTTATTATTCTGCATGGTGAATGATTTATGTTTTTGATTCTGATAACTTCTAAATCCTATTTTTAATTCATTATTAAAATCAATGAATAGATAATTAGCTGAACCATGCAGATAAGCACATTTATAAAAGTCTTTAACTTCTAAATTAAACATACCTTTCTTATCAGAACATATTTTTTCTTTTGTTGTTTTATTAACATTAATTGAAGTTGATAATTGATGAATAACTCTTATATTTGGGTGAAAAACTTGCTGTAAATGTTCTATCGATTTATCTGCTATCCATAGCTTAAAATCATCTTTATTTAACGTTAAATCTTCTTTATCAGAATACTTAATAATTGCAATCTCACCATCAAAATTAATTGATTCTGCATTGTCTAAAGGTTTTAATTTAATATGTTTAAAAAGTGATTTATTTTTATCAGAATATCTATATAAATCTACTGTAGATATTGCAGTTAAACGTTTAGATTGAATAGGATAAACAACTTTATTAACATCAAATAAGACACCATCTGTTATAGATTGATTACCATTTAAAGATTTTTCTAGCAGATAACACATTAATCTAGCTCTAGCAGTAATATTGTTACCTACAACGCAATTAGAAGTATCAAAAAATGGTGAACAAAAAACACCATAAAGAGAATTAATTACTAATTTATAAAGAGTATTTAATGGTGTTTTCTTAGGATATAATTTTCTGAATGCAAGTAAATCATCAATCAAAAATTTATCTAAATCAATACTTAACCATGCTGATTTAATTTCAGTAATAACAGTTTTTATATTCTTTTTTGTTGATTGTTTTGTACAGTCATAACCTAATTTTTCTTCTAATTCTGCTAAATCTTTACATTCTGAAAACTTAGGATAATAAATGGCAGATTTAATGACTAAATTATCTAATAATTCTGTACGTTGATTTTTATTGCAGATATAGAATAAATAATCTAAAAAATCATCATTAATTACAGCGTTTTTTATCTCATATCTAAATATTTTTGTTATTCCCGATTTTGAATTAATCTCAGTTGGTTCATCATCTTGTATTGGTGTTATTGTTTTTAAATCTTTATATTTAAAATTAAACCACGAAGCTAAAAAATCTTGACTGTACTTTACCTCACCATCAAAATCGATTATACAATGCCATAAACCGTACACTAATTCATTATCTTTTGTTTCGTATTTTCTCTCGTTTAACCATTGCCTAAGAGTCTTATATTGGTTAATTTCATTTATTGAGTATGATTCTATTATCGGTTTACCTATGGGATATTTCTGCAATCGTAAACCATTGCCATAACAACCATCTATATCTATGTCACACAATAAACCATCTATATAATGAGTTAATGGAGTGTTGTTACGGCATCTACCCCCAAACACTTTAGACAATAGAGCAGTAGTGGTTGTTACATCTTGTTTCAGATTATTTGATGAGCCATAACTACATAATTTTTTTATTAATTTTAAATTATCTTTTGTGTCGTCTAAATTGAAGTAACTCAATAATTTTGCAGTGAATAATTGCTCACTTGTTTTTCCCATTGTTAAACTAGGTATCTTGTAATAATCATCTAGCTGTAATGATGAATAAATTTGTTTAAATAATTCTGCATTGTTAACTAAAATTTTGTAAATTTCTAAATCACCTAAAGAATAATTGTCAAAGTCGTCAGGTTTATTAAAATATGTTTTGTTCATATTTTCCTTATCCCATTGTGTTAAATCATCTTTAAATTCTAAGTTCACATTAGTTGATTCTGCTAGATTTTTATAGCTAGATATTCCATGCAGTCCAAAAGTATCGAAAAATCTTAATCTCACCTTATACCAGTGTCCATTAAGTTCTAATTGGTATTGTGTAGCTATAGAGTCTGATTTATTTTTTATTGGTTCATTCTTTTTAGTTTGTGCAGTAAATTTTAAACGTCTAGTTTGTTCAATTTTTGCAAATTCACCCGTGTTAGTGTGCAGTCCATAATCTTTATTTTTTCTCAGAATATCTTTTAAATTTTCTTTTAATTCACCATTAACAACTAACAATAATTCTGCAATAGCAAAATGCGCGTATAAATCTATAAAAACAGTTTTTGTTACTTCTAAATCTTCATATTCACACTTTATAAAATTAATTTCATATCCCAAATCTTTTAAATAATCGATTACTGCTAAATCTTCTCTTATAGTTTTGTGACGTGGTTTTAAATTGTTTTTAATGCAGTATTTTTCAAAATCTTTATGACAATAAATTATACCTTTATCTTCATGTATTCCTTTAATTTGTACTGTTATCCCTATTCTTTTATCATTGAAAAATTCTGTATCGATAATTATAGGTAAAGAGATATTATTTTCATTATCAAAATCTTCTTTTGTTGTCAGTTTATCTTTTTTACTATAAATGTAACTATTAACGCCTAAATATTTAAAAAACATGATATAATATTCCTTAGAATAGATTAGATAACTAGGAATATTAAGGAATATTCTAGTTATCATTTTGTTTATTAGATAAAATCAAAATCAGTTAAATCTACTGAAAAATTTAAGTCTTTAATGACTGTTTTTACAGCGTTTTTATCTTCGCTATTTAAGAAATTTTCGTATCCCATAACTTCAAATTTACAATCTAGCTTGTATTTTGCAATTAACCGTGATAACTCAGTATTTACAGCAACATACTTAAACTGTTCACCATTGCTAATAGATTCAATATCAACGAGTAAATCATTATAAGTTTTTGATTTTTTACCATGATTTTTAGTGATTTTATATTGTCCTAGTGGTAAATCTTTCATCAAAGTAAAAATGATTTTTTCATCTAATAAAATTAAGTCAGGAATACCAACACCATTAATAGTTTTATCTTTACTTTTTGCGATTTTGCTTAAACAAGTTTTTGAAGTTACTGCACTAATAACAATTTCATTCTTTTCGTGTTTAATGGTGACTGAGTTTAATTGTTCGCTGAATGAATAATTAACAATTTCTGCATTCTCAAAAATTTCTTTATTGTCAGGACTGAAAAAAGTTATTTTTTTATCGCAGTTCACTGCATAGGGAACTAAGCTATAAATACCTTTCTCACCATGCTTATATCTGATAAGGATAGAATCACCATAAACCTTTAATTCACTGTATTTCGATGCTAGTTTTGACGCCGTAATATCGATAATCGAATCTTTGGAAGATAAAGCATTCTGCAAATTTTTGTTTTCTGCAATTAGATTTTGTGCAATAAGTTGTAAGTCAATCATAGTTTTATGTCCTAGTAAATGGTTAGTTTTAAACGTTTTACCCGTACGTTTATAGGCTTTTTAATGTCTTCAGTGACTCATAATCAATGCAACGATTGAAAAAAAATACTGGTCAAATAGTCGATTTCTCTTAACTTTTCAATCGCTCTTTGATCATGTAAATCAAGAAAAATGATCGTACTATCAAAATTTTTTGATTGCTTGACGTTTTTTTCAATCTTTTTTCTGCTAGAATTGTTAGTCATAATAAAAAACTCGTTTTTTTTCGTTTTAAGTCTGCAAGTTGCTTAGTGTTGGTTACATGAAATACTTGTAATATATGAGAAGTGGAATAACTCATATGTTTGTTCGATATTCCAATTGTGAAAATATTTTTTTTTTTGGCAGTCAGCTAGTTTAAATTGATTGTCTTTTTATTATTTGTCTCTTTTACACATCTGCCGCTGCCGACGATTTACTTTGTTTAGAT
>NZ_JBLZFY010000184.1:0-4158 GCF_050753365.1 Geminocystis sp. CENA526 | reverse complement strand
CTTCTATAGTGAAACTAATATACCATCTTCCCTTGTCTAAAATGATAGAAAAATCACTAAGCATTTCTAAGGGTAAATCTTCCGATTATCTTTATCTGTAGCCTTAAAAGCTCTATGGGCATCAATTACGGCTGCTCCTCTCAAATTATAAGGAGATGATTCAACCCAATCAGGTAAATCTTCCATGACAAGTTTACGCAAATCATAGGCTGATGGTAACTTTTCTTTCGCTACATACCTATCTCTAAGTATTGCCATTGCTTTGTTGTAGCAATAGCGAGAAGCTGATAACCATTGCCTCCAAACGATTTTAAGTTCCTTCTGAGGATAAACTTGAATCTTCTTTGATTTGCTGTTTGTACTTTCGCAATCCGTAGAGTCGGCAAGAGAAAACGTGAACGATTGCCAAAATGTCTTCCACCATTTCTCGTTCAGGAGAGAGACTTGAGTTACTTGAAACCACGAGTTCGCAATTGTTTGATTCACATATCCATTGAAATAAATCGAATCCAAATCTAGCAAGTCTATCTTTATGAGCGACCACAAGGCGTTCGACATCTCCTGACATGATGCGTTCCAAAACGGTTTTAAATTTGGGTCGCCTGTAGTTGAGTCTGCTTCCGCCGAGACATATTCTTTTTTTCCCATGAAAAAAGGTGTGCTAAGATTTTTTTTATTATTCTAACACACCTTTTTGTTTTTGTGTATTTTCTTGTATAAGATATTAACTTTTTATGCTTTACTCATTAACAGTTTCACAGTATAATTTACATTTATTATTTAGGAATCATTTTATGAATTATTTATTATTAGTGGCTGGAACTTTTCCTGTTTATTTCGTAGCTGTCTATGTGGTAGGTTTTATCGCTGCTGTTGTCATTGGTTCGATCGCATGGTATAGTTCTAAACGTCCAGTGGGTTGGGAAGATGCCGAAAAACCTGATTTTATCCCAGACATTAAAATGGACAAATCTGAAGAGAAAAACAATGAGTAAGGACTTGTTTTTAAAATCAAGGATTTAGACAAACTACATTACTAAAAAAGTGTGCAGTTTTAGCAATTTTTACTCAAAAAATGAGCATTTTTTACGAAATTTTATTTAAAACATTTTTGTATTTATATATTCATATAAAGCCCCAAAACCTTGATTTTTATTACTTATTCCTTTTTCCCTTTTCCCAAATCCGCTCTTCCCTATCTTCATCAAAAGACTATGAGGCAACCCCTAGGTAATAGTTTTGGAATGATTATACCAGAGTATATTTTGTGTTTTTATGCCTAGTTTTTGACCAAAAATTACCAAATTAGTTTATACTACATTAAAAGCAACTCCTTCTTCTGCAAAACTAGAATAATTTTGTAAGATACTTTGTCTTTCTTCTTCTCCCACAAAAATATAAGCACCTGGGCTAGTTTGAAATCGATAAATATCTTGCCCTTGGTCACTCATTGCACCATAAGTATAAAACGCTAAACCTTCTTCCACAAAACCATAGTCGCTTTGTAAGATGCTTTGACGCTCTTCTTCTCCTACATATAAGTAAGCCCCCGCAAGATTAGTGTTGCGAAAACGATAAATAGCAATTAAATCATCATCCATTGTCAGGGAGACTTTAAACGCTTCTCCTTCTTCCACAAAATTATAGTTATCTGCTAAAATACGTTGACGTTCTTCTTCGGCTACATAAAGATAAGTTGCCTCTCCTGTGCGAAAACGATATATTTGTGTATTTAGTAAGCTATCATTATTTAAGGAAATTGTTTCGTTATCAAACTGTAAATATTCCACATCATAAAGGGTTTTGGTATAACCAAATCCTGACACTGTAAAGGTACTTACTTCATCGGAAGTGATTTCTTCGATCGAGTAATCAGTGCTATCCCCTGTTAAAATGACGGTATCAATACCAGCATCCCCCCAAATTTCATCGTTACCTAACCCCGGAATAATGGTATCATCGCCTCCTGCACCGTAAATCAAATCATTCCTAATTTCGCCATTAGCATCCCCAAAAAGGATATTATCATCTTGCCCTCCCCAAATGGGAAAATCCTCGATTTGAGCCGAAAGTGAACCAGTATCGGACCATTTTGTCTGATGATAACTGTTATCGGCACTATCCCGAAATACTAAATAATGAAAACTTCCATTGCCACCTTCGGCGGGAGTTAAAATCAAATCTTCGGATAATTGACGGGTTTCTTTTGTCCAACCTTCGGGTAATATTGCCTCCTCAAAAGCTGTAGCTACTTGACTTTGATCTAATTGCCCTGATGCGTGCATAATATACTCGTTACCCCATTCATCGATAACAAAATATCGATCGAGCTTGATAGCATTAGGATTATCGGAGGATAACCCATTTTCATTCGCCCAAAACTTCATATTTTGCCCTTTATAATTAGCGGTAACTTTTACCACTTCCTCTGGAGGAGTAGTGACAAGGTTTCCTGCATAATAAGGACTTTGACTGGCAATACCAGAATAATCATCAGCATTGAAAGGCCACATGGCATTAATTGCAGTGGACATCGCCGCCCATGTATAACCATCGGAAGTAGTGATATAACTTGTTACACCAATATCTTGCCCCGGAGAGGCAATGAATTGAGATTCATTAAACTGTAAGTTTCGAGTAGTATTTTTGAGGAAAGGAAGGGGAGGAGTATAATCCACCCAAACTTCTGGGGAAATTTCGTTATTGCCCTCTTGATTTGGATCATCTGCACTCTTGTAAGTTGCGATCGCCAGTTGAGGATCAACGCTAATAGAACCAATATTGACAATTTCAAAGGCTTCCTCTAAGATGTTCCAAGTTAAAGTAATTTCGGAGTTCATGTATTGATATTGGGAATAAAGTTTTTACAAAATTGATAAGTTATGGGAAGTTACGCACTTATACCAAAAATCTAGGCATTGAGATTCCGTGGCACAGGCAGGATGCCTGTATTGACTAAGGATGACAGGATATAGTTATTAGAGCGTAAGTCCTAATGATATAAATACTAACTTATTATCAAATATTAATTCTGTAATTTATGGTTTACGCAGGGAATGAAAGGGATTGGATTTGGCGAGGTTGGCACATTCATTATAGTTTTGAAAGGGTCGCTACTGAAAACGAATTAACAGATATACCTATTATCCTTTTACACGGTTTTGGTGCTTCCCTAGCCCATTGGCGACACAATATCCCTGTTTTGAGTCAATATCATACGGTTTATGCCCTTGATTTACTCGGTTTTGGGGCATCGAAAAAAGTCTATGGTAACTATGGGATTGATTTATGGACGGAATTAGTAGCAGATTTTTGGCACACTTTTATTGATAAACCTTGTATCATTATTGGTAATTCGATCGGCTCTTTAATTGCTCTAAATACCGTAGCACAATATCCTCATATCGCTACAAAATTAGTAATGATTAGTTTACCAGATATTTCGGCTCGGCAAAAAATGATTCCTTCGGCTTTGCAACCGTTGGTAAAAACCTTAGAAAATTTAGTTGCTTCACCCTTACTTATACGTCTTATTTTCTACATTGTACGTCAACCGAATATTATCCGCCGTAGTCTCAAGGTTGCCTATATTGATCATAGTAACGTAGATGATGAGTTGATTAATATTATCAGTCGTCCTCCTCTCGATCGAGGTTCAGCTCGTGCTTTAATCGCATTGAGTAAAACTATGGGAGATTTTTCTACGTCTTTGGAAGAATTACTAAAACGGGTGGATATTCCTATCTTATTACTTTGGGGTAAGCTCGATCGACTTATTCCCCCGACTCAAGCTCAAAAATTAGCTCAAATAAATCCGAATATTGAACTAAAATTATTAGATAATCTTGGTCATTGTCTCCATGATGAATCCCCTCAATTATTTAACCAAATTGTCTTGAATTTTCTAGGTTCGATCGAGTTGTAGCATTTTTAGGTGAGGTAAGAAGCCCACGTCTGTACCATAGGTCAGCGTGGGAGTGTCACAGATCAACTAGAATAGACATGGAACTTAAGTTTGTTTAATTAGGGTTTGCTGAATAAATCAGAAGGTTATTAAAATCAAAGGTTTAGACATACTACATCAACTAAAAAGTGTTCAATTTTCACAATTTTTACTGAAAAACTGAGCATTTTTTACTAAATTTTATTTAAAACAAT
>NZ_JBLZFY010000183.1:0-4249 GCF_050753365.1 Geminocystis sp. CENA526 | reverse complement strand
GTAAAATAAAAAATGACAACTAATTTTAGAAAAAATATTCTCGACACCCGCATATTGTGTCGCAATACATCCCACAGCTAAAGCAATCGATGCTCTTTGCGAAGTTGTTGTAAAAAGTAGAACTATTGAAAAATAGACTTATAAAACACGGAGAGAGAGGGATTTGAACTCTAACTATTTAAGTTTTTTACCTAAATCTTAGCTTTATAACCTCAATTTATCTCACTTAATCTTATATTTGAGAATAGAATGAGAATAAAGTGAGCATAAAATGACTATAAACCAAAAATACATTATTAAGGCTATTACAGCGATTAATGATGAGATAACTAAGCATGATACTCTCAAAAACAAGATAGGCTATGAAATATCATTAGAATATTTTAATATAACTAAAAAGTTGACTATCACGGGTTGTGGTATGGTTAAGCAAAATAATAAAATCTATTTGCAATTTAAACCGCCAACTGAAAAACGTGGTAAATTTCCCTGTAATGAATTAATCAGTAAAGATGGTTGTATTAATGCTTTAGCTAAGAGTTACGCCGTTGTTGATCATCTCAAAAGTTTTGATAAAATAACTGATTTTTGGCAATGGTATAACTTAGAAATTAAAGAACAAAAAGAAACTAAAAATGACATTCTTTTAATCAAAGATGCTATAAATTTGGTCAGAGAAAATTATTTTAATGGTACTCATAATGGTATTAAAAGAAGTGATCCAAATTTTAAAACTAACTTTGAAAGTAACTATGATAAAACTTATGATAGAACTTATAAACAATTAAATAGATTAGGTGAGCAACGTTTATCTGCTAAAGTTTTGATAGATTTTTTAAACAATAATTACAGCAATCTAAAATTTTCTAAAAATGAATGTAGTAAAGGATTTTTAACACATAAAAATAACTGTCAAAAATTATTCATTGATTGTAAATTAACTGATGAGTTAACCATCTTTCAAGATGAATTTAAAAACCTTAAAGTAGTTAAAACACAAATACAGCAAGAATTATCATTAAAAGATTATTTGGAATTAAGACAATTAATTTTAGATGATGCTAAAAATAATATTGAAATTGAGTCACGAATCAAAACTTTTAATGTTATTTCTATTAACTTAATTTACGGCTTTCGTGGTAGTGAATTTTGGGCAATTCAAAACTTAAATGAATCATACCAGTATAGTGGTAAAACCTTTAAAGCATTAAACGATCCTACCAATAACCATAATATTGCAGTTTTATCTGATTATTTTACTATTACTGATGATCAAGGTAATCAACATAAAATTACTGTAAAAACTGGCGATCGTATAGCAGTGCCTATGATTCACCCTGATTATCCTAATTTATGGGAATTGTTAGATTTAAAGGGTAAAGAAATTAAAAAACATTTACCAGTACCAAGTGCTAATAGTAAACCTAGCAGTATAGCTGAATGTTGTATGAAAGTATTGGTTTCAAGATTAACCAGTTATAGTAAAAAATTACCTCATAAATTTACTCAAACTCATGCTCTAAGACACTTAGCTAATTATCACGGTAAACTTTTAGGATTAACCAGTGAGCAACGGGCTAAATCTTTAGGTCATTCAGTTACAATGAATGAGAATGTTTACAATCAACATTTAAACATTGATGATGAGATTAATTTGCTTACTGCTAAAATATCACCTCAATCAAAAATCAATGAATTAGAAATTGAGAATAAGCACCTTAAAGAAGAAAATATGTTTCTCATTAAAGAAATAACAGAGTTAAAAATAGAACTTGAAAGGTTAAAAGGCAATACCAATATCACTAAATTATTCTAACCATATCTTTATCTCAAGTTACTGTTTTAACTGTTTTTAACTATTTCCAACCCTTTAAGGTTCGGAAGTCAATTAAGACTCGTTCCCTTGTTCAAAAGTTTATTTACGTCTATTGCTATAGCTTTAGCAGGAGATTCTACTCCACCATATCGGGGTAATTTGGGTAAAGTCTCAATAACTTTTTACACAGATAACATAAGCTCTATAACGTCTTATAGAGTCATTAATTTTGTTCATAAAATCTTCTGTGCATATTTTGACCATAGGTGTTTGTATAAGCACTGATAGTTTAGAAAAATAAAAAATCACTCAATTACGACCCTTTAAAGGACGGAAAATGTACAGGAAGTTAAAACCCTTATAAATTAGTTATTTTACCTTCGTACTTTTTGGCAATTATTTGTAAAATTTCCTAACCTTTTCCTGCGGTCGGCTACGGTCGGCAACAGTTAGGACACTACAGTGACTTATTCTTAACTTTTGCTACGGTCGGCAACGGTTAGCAACGGTTAGCAACTTATTCTTAACTTTTCCTGCGGTTAACTACCATTAGCAAAATCCTGTTTACTTTTCCCATTAATCCCTATGGTTAAATACCCCTTCCAAAAATTTCCTAACTTTTCTCTCAAATAGCTACGATCGGCAAAATGTTCTTAAGTCTTTTTTTCTTTTCCCATTACTTCATTAGACTTGCTATATTTTGTTAACAAGTCTTTTCCTTTTCAATATTTCATAAGAGATATGATTCTAATGATAAATTAGCTTATAATTTCTCAACTAACTTTTTAATATCTGAAATTAATTGACCGCTACCGTTACTTCTATAGCCTTTTTCTTTACTCTCAATCTTGTCTAAAATATCTCTTAATTTCACTTGTAAGGGTGAATTATCAGATTTACCCATGAAGTAATCCTTAGCTAAATTTTCAAGCAATCCTGATACATTTCCCGTTGTTTTTAATTGCTCATAAACATCATGGTCAATAGTGACGTTTAATCTTTTCTTGGGTACATCACCTTGTAATCTATTATTAGGTTTTAATGCCTTAATAGAGTTCTCATTTACATTTTTCTTTAAATATCCCATAAGCCTTTTATTGAATATATGCAATCAGATAATGTGCATATATAAATAATAACATCTAATCAGTTAATCTGTATTTGTAATCAGAGTAAAAATAGTATTATGTTTACTTTGTAAGTTTTGATTCTCTGATAGCTGATAAATAAGACGTTTAAGATATATACGTCTTATTTTAATGTAATTATTGCTATGCTTATGATTAATCAGTTAGTCTGTATAATGGGTAAATGAGCAAAATAAGGGCAAATTAGATAACTTTTAAGTTTTATCTTTTGTACGCTGTAAAGTTTTTCTGCATTTATCTGAGCAAGTTTTTTTTGTTACTTTTTTTGGAATAAATAATTGTCCACATACTAAGCACTGTTTTTCTTGTTGTGTATTTTTGTTTTTTTGATAATAAGTTTGATTGTAAATTTTCTTAGTATAAGAACTTATTTTTGGTTTGATAGTGCAATCATTACAACTTTTAGCTCTCTTACTTTGACAATAATAAAATTTGCCACAATGACAAATTTTTAAATACTCGCTAGTATGACCTCTACCACTATAAATACTAGGGGTAAAGACTCTATCTTTATAAACATAAGGTGGATTTTCTTCTACAAATTTATCTCTGACAAAACCTATTATTTTCTTTCTTAATTCATTTAACAATTTTCTACTTGACTCATTATAGTTACTCCAAATAAACTCTATTAAAAAATAATAGCTATCAGTTCCCTCATGGTATCCTGTCGGTAATTCATAACCTTGATAGACAAATTTATTATTACAAAAACTAAGTTCTTCAAATACTTTTTTATCTAAGTTGACTTTAACCATTGTCACAATATTTTTAGAAATGTGTACCATAGTTCTCATTTCTTATTTTACCGTGACAATAAATCATAAATTAATCGCTCATTTTTGATTATTCATTTTGAATAACCAGTAAAATTTACCAGTAAATTGGTTAACAAGTTGTTATAAAGTTTATATCCTAAAATAGGATTGCAAAATGCTATAGCGTTTCACTAAAAACCTTATAAATACTAGGTGAAAAGATACTTTAATTTGAGTAAATAGATGACTGTAACGCTATACCCTGAGCAGAGGATAGCTTTACAACTTGCTAAGTCAAATGGTCAAATTTAACCATTTATTATTACTAGACAAATTTCACCATTTATGTAGCTAATACATTTTTATTTTCTGCTGATATAATAGGTTGTATACTTTCATTGTTTTTTCTCTTACTCCTATGATGAATCTAAAATTGGGCATTAAAAAAGCCCTTGCAATGAAGGGCTAACAACAGTTAACAAAAATTTACTTAATTCTTTTTAAAATTACTCATTTATAATGCTAAA
>NZ_JBLZFY010000182.1:0-4297 GCF_050753365.1 Geminocystis sp. CENA526 | reverse complement strand
ATCCTGAATGGGGAACTATTTATTGGGACAATGGAGCAGATTTAGATCCAGATGTACTTTATTCTGCTATTACAAAACAATCATTACCTCAATTTTCTAGTTATGTTTATCAATAATTCTTGTAGGTTAGATCGACTTTTGAAGGTGGAGGTGCGATCAATATGGTATCTAAAGATTAGTTTTAAAGGCATAAGATATGATGGAATATTAGATGTATGCAGTGAGGTTAACCATGAATCAAAAATTAATTGACTCCTTAATCACCGTAGTTCAATCACTTACTAATGAGGAACGCCAAATATTTGAACAAAAATTGTTCTTTGATGATTCTTTAATTTCAACAGGAGATATTACTAACTTAGCCGAAAAAAGTCATTCTTTTGATTTTCTCAAGGATGAACCCGATATTTATACTTTAGAAGATGGAGAACCGATTTAATGTCTCTGAAAAAAGGTGATGTTGTTTTAGTTCCCTTTCCTTTTACTGATTTAAGTACCACAAAACTTCGTCCTGCTGTTGTATTGTGGGTTGATTTATCGGGAATAGATATTACAGTTTGTTTTATTTCTTCTCAAAATATCAGTAGTATAAGTATGGAAGAATTTTTGATTGATAAAAACGATTCCGAATTTACTCAAACAGGATTAAAAGTTACTTCTAAAGTTAGAGTTTCTAGGATAGTAACTATTGAAAGAAATTTGATAACGAGAAAACTCGGAGAATTAGGGATCGGTTTATTACAAATCTTGAATCAAAAATTAAAAAACATTTTTCAACTTCAATAAACATTAAGGGCAACTGCATAAATCCTTAAAGTGAATAGGATAAATAAGTAGTAAGTACAAAACATTTAAACACCAATAAAAATTAAAGGAGTAAATACAGTGGGTGTAACTTGGGATTCTCACGCAGAAATAATCAGTTTAGAGTCTGAAAAAATTAAACAATTAATTGAAGAGATCATCGATGAAGATAAGAAAAGTACGAATTTGGGTATCTCTTCCGTTCATGATTTAAGGATTGAGGATAACTCGGTTTTCTTTAACTCAGGAGGTTATGGTTGTTATGGTTATGATGCCTATTATATTAGAGATTATCTATTTGAAATACTTTTAGAAAGGTATGAAGGTGCGATCGCCTGTTTTGAATATGTCAAACCCTGTCAAAGTCAATATTATTACTTTACCACCAGTTTTATTAAATCAGAAGGGAAGGTGGATTGGGATGATGAAGAAAATTGCTTAGTCCACAAACAGGCTCTAATTATTAATGAAAATATACTCGATGATGATGAAAAAGAGATGCTAAACAGAGAAGAATCGTGGGATGATTCGTTTGAGCCAGAGGTATTTTTTGATTTTCAATGGGCTTGGGTTTGGTCAATAAATATTGATTCACTTTTGAAGCAAAAAGATAAAATGCCTTCACTTTATTCTATTTATCAGAAATGTGGAAACAATGAAGCAAAAATTACAACATCTTTACTTTATAGTTGGTGTGATGATAAACAAATATCGGAAGAGGAACTTTACTTGGCAATAAATGAATGTGAATTAGATTGTTTACATACAATTCAAAACTTTTGGGATACCATACTGGATTATTTTGAAGGGGAGTTACCAGATAATTTTCCCAGTTTTAAGACGGGTAGTGGCTCTTAACAATACCCTAAAAAATATTAAGGGCAAACTGCATAAATCTTCAAAATTGACTGGATAAATAAGTAGTAAGTACAAACATTAACATTTTGAATATTAATAGGTATAAGAACATGATTACAGTTCAATCAATCATATTAAACAAAGAGTTTTCTATTCCTCAAAACTGGTTAGAAAAAGCTAATTTTGGGGATAAAGTACGAATTATCGTCAAGGAAGGAGAAATTCGTTTATTATCGATTTCTGGTGACATATATTGGCATAATATTGGTTTTAATGAGCAAGATTGGTGGCAATACGTCAAAACCAATAATGTTTTAAGTTGTATTAATCCAGAACAGAAAAATGCGACTTATTGTAAAGGAGATACCATCATCGCTTATGCTAATGAATATGGTGCGTTAGGTTGGGGAATTATCACAAAAGATACTACCTATAAAAAAATTGAGGAGGGTTCGGCAGAAGATGTTAAAAATGGGACACATTTATATCGATTAAAAGATTTAGAGTGGCAATGTGTAGCGAATAATATCGAAGATGGAATTAAAGGTGGAGATGTTTTAAGGGAATTTAATATACATCATCCACTATCCGCTTTTTCTCGTATTACTAATAATGAGAAAGCTGAATTACTAATTCAAGAGTTAGAAAACAAGTATAATTCGATTTAATCATATCGGGAAGTTAGGGGTACTCAAACCCTTTCCGTTTTTTAGCTGATAAAAACTAAAACTTTATTAATCATCCAAATATCAACAGACACAAAATGAATCAAGAAATTTCGATTAATCAACTTGTCAATGGTGAAATAGACTTAAACTCTCTCAGTGATCAGGAAGCAGGAAGGTTACATGGACAAGTTTGTATGTATATAGAAGGATTATTAAAGCAAAATGAGGAAATTGCATTTGAAGATGATCAAGAGGCTTATTTATTAGATAGTAATTTTGTACAATTTGAATTTGTAGAACAATATTTAATTCCCCTTTGGCTTCGTACTTGGAAAGCTAATTGGGTTAATTATGAACGGGTATGGGGAGACGATAGTAGCGGTTTAACAGGTGGCATTGATATAATACCTTTTGTTTATGCTTTATCATCAGGAAATTTTACGGGAGATTGTTTTTTTAGTCGTTTAAGCTATAATTCCGAGACTTACGCCGTAAATGATAAAATCGCTGATGTACATGAGTTTATGGCGTATGTTTTCAATACAATTCATAATTCTGGTAGTCTTCGTTTTGACTATCAAGGTTATTTTGAGGAGTCTGGCATTCCAGAATATATAATTGAATTACTAAAAACCCCCGAATATATACTGGATACAACGGATGTTTTATTTGAGATAATTAGTTGTTTTGATGATTTTGATAATTTAAGAAGTAGCTCAGATGCTATTTTAGGATTAATTCAATTAAATGCGTTAGACGGCTTACGGGAGTGGACGGAAGATTTAGAAGATATTGATTTGAGTGATGCCGATTTAAGTAATGTTGACTTGAGTGGCTTTAATTTAACAAATGCAAATTTATCTGGTGCTAATTTAACTAATGCTAATTTAACCGATACAAATTTAACGGGTGCTGATTTAAGTAATGCAGATTTATCAGGTGCTGATTTGACGGATGCTGATTTAACCGATGCTTATTTAGAGGATATTATTACCGATGAAAATACCATGATCGACATCCCTTCAGAATAGTATTTCTGAGGGGGAGATTTTGAGGGTAGCAATTTTGTGGGGGAAGGTGCGATCGAATCATTACCTTGTTATCTTTATATTTAGATGTGAAATAAATTATTTAAAACTATGAAGTCATTAACAGATTATACAATTATAGTTAAACCTGATGACAACAATACTTTTGTTGCTTATATTCCAGCTATTAAAGGTTGTCATGCTTGGGGCAAAAGTGAACAAGAAGCAAGGTTAGAGTTAAATAATGTTTTCTCAATGATTCAGGAAGAATATCTTGAGCAAGGAAAAATATTACCTAATGATGTTGAAATAAAAGTTGTCAGCTATGCCTAGCAAAGTAAAAACGATTGAAAAAGTAGCAAAAAAATTAGGTTTTCAAAAAGTTCGTCAAAAAGGCAGTCATGCCCGTTGGCAACATATTGACGGAAGGGCAACAACGATTCCTATTCATGGTAACGCAGAAATTGGCGGTTGGTTGTTTAAGGAAATTTTAAGTCAGCTAGGTATTACAGAGGAAGAGTTTAACGAACTTAAATAAACTTTACCAAAAATCCACTTTTTGGGGAGAAGTTCGATCGAATCTCTAAGGGATGAAAAAAGTTAAAATAAAATAGTTATAAATTAGTAACAATTATTAATTATGAAAAGTGTAGAATATTTAACTGATATAAATGGTAATAAAAAAGCGGTAGTTATTCCCATCGAAATATGGGAAAAAATCATTCCTAATGACATCAATAATGATGATGACTTACCTGAATATTTAGAAAATTACTTTTTAAATCAAGCAATGGAAGAAGCGAAATTAACTCCTTTATTAGATGCTGAAAATGCCTTGAAATTTCAAGAGAATAAAATAGCAAAACCCGGATTACATTTAGGGGCAATTTCTATGGCTGAGGATTTTGATGAGCCTTTATCTGATAGTTTTTGGTTAGG
>NZ_JBLZFY010000181.1:0-4575 GCF_050753365.1 Geminocystis sp. CENA526 | reverse complement strand
GATAATTTTCTAATGGTTTAACTTCAATAATATCTTTTAACATTTTTACTCCAAAGGTTCGATATTTTCTAATGGTTGATTTAGTCTTGCTAATTGCCAATTCTCTCTTAATTCTGCTTGATGTAATAAAGCCCATTCAATAACTATCCCTAAAATTCGAGGGCTTAATTTTCCTTGCAAAATAGATAATGTTTCAATATCTATAATGGCTTTTTGTTGGTTATATCTCACATGAAAATGAGGAGGCGAATGATCATTATAATACATAGTTATAATGATTCCTAAAAACCGACTAATTTCTGGCATATTTTTCCCCTTAGTATTGTAAGTTTTTAACAGTGCGATCGCCAAAGACGGCGCTGCTCGATCGAACTCCCCCCCAAAAAGTCGATCGCACCATCCTCCCAAAAATGCGATCGAACCTCTCCTATCAAAATTAGTCCTAATTAATAAACTTCGTCATGAGTACCAATATCAATTAAATTGATTTCCTCTTCTAAGGTTTCTTGATTATACTCAAAACAAAACACAATACGACAATCATATTCAACGGTACAAGCCCAAGCCCCTGATAATCTTCCTTTCAATTTGTGAGTGCGTAATACAGGATCATAAGGATTATTAGCTAGTAATCTTAATTTCAATTCGATTTTGGGCTTTAACTCTGGTTTTCTTTTAATAACAGTTTTGAACGCTCGTTTAAAGGATGGAGTGAGAATTAATTTAGTCATTATCTAATTCAGCAATAATATCATCAACGTCTCCCCGAAATACGTTTCCTTGTTGATAATCTTGACGGGCTTGAATAATATTTTGAGCAATTTCTTCCCGTCTTTTCTCAATTTGTCTATGGCGAATAATATTAATTAAGTCATCTTGTTCATCCAGAGACAGATAATCAATCATCTCTAAAATTTGACCAAATTGGATGGTTTGTGACATTATAGTTTTCCTCTTGACCGTTAAAAACTAAGTTTATTATATATAAAATGAAAGCTCGATCGAACCTCATCTCCAAAAGTCGATCGAATCTATCTGTTTATATTGATGATGATAACAACTTAATAATTTCTTGTTTCTTCATTTTTGAATAACCAGAATAACCTCTTTCTTTTGCCATCGTTTTTAAAGTTGTTAATGTTAATTTATTGTAATCTTTAACGTTTATTTCCTCTATTTCAGTAGATTTTGCCTTAGAGTCGCCCGAAGAAACTGAAGATTTAAGGTAAAATATCTCTTTAAAAATATTGAGTTTTTTGCCCTTAGTAATTCCACATTTTAAATTAGGAATTTCTGATAAGTTTTCTTTCCATAAAAGACGATCAGCCTTTTCAATTCTTTCTGTTGCTGTGGCTATATTTACACCAACTAAAGGATTAATAGAACGCTTAATTAAGTAATCAAGTCCCAATTTTATTTCCTCCCTTGAGGCAGTGGCTAAATTAATTTTTGCTATTTTTTCCTGTGCTAAAATTTTCGCTGATTCTGCGGTGATTAAGGAATCATCGGCAACGATACACCATACTTTTTTAACTCCTGCTTCTTGAGCAGTTACAAAAATAAAACTATTAGCAATTACTTCATATTTCTCGGAGTCTATTTGTTTAACAATTAAAGGAATCCAATTTCTTCCGTTTGCTTCATTAATAGCTTTAGCCCCATTATTAATCAAAAAAGGATGAGTTTCTATGGGTTCTGTTAATTCAATTTCATCTAAATAAAGATGTAATAATGTTCCGATTTCTTGTTTCATTAGATAAAATATTCCCTTACTAAATCACTATAATATTCACGGGCTTTTTTATTATTAAAAACCGCAGGACGATGAGAAAATGATGCTGAAGCAATATGAGCGTAACTTGGCAATTCAAATATTTCTAAATTTTTTTGAGCATTGGTATATTTAGGAAAGAAAAAAGGTGTAATATCTATTTTTTCTTCAGTTTTGACTTGTTTTATAATTTGAAAGATCGCTTTTTGGGCTTGTTGCTTTCCCGCACTACTTATTTGTTCTCCATTAAAGAAAATAGGTAAGGGAAAAGGATTTCCTAATTCTGAGTTATGACTACGACGCTTTTCGCCGATGGTAGGAAAAATACTTCTAATTGCTAAAGCCGCATTTTTGAAAGAGGCAATTCCATTATGTTTAGACGGCATTAGTACGACATCCGAAGCGGCGATCGCCTCTTGATTAAAAAACCCACTACCCGGGGGAGAGTCGATGAGAATATAATCATAAACCTTTCTCAAACTAGATAAACAATTTCTTAAAGTACCAATAGTTATAGAATTAATCCTATTTCCTATCCTTAAAAACTCCTCATCAGCAGGGATAATGTCAAAACCGTATTCGTGATTATTACTAGCTTTTAACCTATAGCTAGAAATCACATCTTCAATTTTGTAATTTTTATAGTCTAAGAAAAATTCTGATAATTTGAGGGGAGGAGCTTTAAAATCAAGTAAATCAGATAAATCTTTTTGATTAGGATCAAAATCCACTACTAATACTTTTTTATTGAAGCCGTAAGGGGCGGGTAATGACAAAATACCTGCCAAATTAATGGTTGTGGTTGTTTTGCCCACTCCTCCTTTATTGTTATACAAAGCAACAGATAGGCATTTTTCTGGTTGATCAATATATTTTTTGATTAGAGCAATTTTCTCATCAATATTATCAGGAGTTAACAGGATATTTTCTGTATAGGGATAGACAACTCTACCATGACGGCGAAAAAGTTGAATATAATTACCATTGGTTAGAATTGCCCAACGAACTGTTTTACAATTAGTTGCACTGGTATCTAAATAACGCTTTAGTTGTACTACAGCTTTCTGATAATCTTTACTACCAGTAGAAATATCTAGCATTCTTTTTTTTAATTCAATAATCAAAAATGGATTGCTTTTACTCTGAGCAAAATTATCGGTACTGGTATTTTTTCGGACGGCAATATCAACTTTATCTCCTCCTTTACCAGTGGGATATTCGATACAAAATTCATTGCCTTCAAAATTCCATGATGGTAATAAAGCAGGAAGAATAAATTGAGTTAGTATATCAACTTCAATGGCTTCAGCCGATAAAGCTAACCATGTTTTTTTGAGATTAGATTCAGTCATAAAAAGTTTTTTATATTTAGACTTTTAATTTATTGTAGGCATTACTGATACTAAAAATTATAGTATTACAAGTATTTTC
Source organism: Geminocystis sp. CENA526 (assembly GCF_050753365.1). Lineage (NCBI taxonomy): Bacteria > Bacillati > Cyanobacteriota > Cyanophyceae > Chroococcales > Geminocystaceae > Geminocystis > Geminocystis sp. CENA526. The sequence goes on along the minus strand of NZ_JBLZFY010000181.1, from coordinate 1,373 downwards.
GATCGAGAAAGCATTTTCCCTTCTATTCATTTATCAGTGTCAAAAGTTCAAATTATGCAGTATTATTTTGGTAATTTTAATATTTTGCTTATAAAGCCTTTACGATCGAACCTCCCCCACAAAAATTGAACTCCACCCGAAAAACTCGATCGTCAAAGACTTCTTCCCATAAAAAAATGATAATATAATAGTCAAAATTAAAATTGTAAGTGTATTTATGACAAAAAGTTTTGAGAATATTTAAAAATAAGAGTTTTGACAGATTTACTCGTAAGGAAGGAATTAAAGATGAGGATTTATGGGAAGCAGTAGAAAGAGCGAATATCGGTTTAATTTCTGCTGATTTAGGAGCCGGTTTAATCAAACAAAGAATCGCACGTTCTGGGCGGGGAAAATCTGGAGGATTTCGTAGTATTATTATTTTTAAAGCAGATGATAGGGCTTTCTTCGTCTATGGTTTTGCAAAAAATCAAAAGGCAAATATAAATGAAAAAGAATTAAAGGCTTTGAAAAAATTGAGTATTCAGTTACTTTCTTATTCTGAACAAGATTTATTAAAAGCAATTCAAAATGGAGTATTTAAAGAGGTAATTTTATGAATAATGAAAAAATTTATGACAGTGATATTTTGGCGGCTATTCATGAAACCGCATCGGATTTACATTCTGCTAATTTATTAGATGAGTCTATTAAAAAAGAATTTGATGAGATTTGTTTAACACCTATTAAGTCACTTAAACCTGCTGAAATTAGAGCAATTCGCCTTGAAGAAGATATTAGCGAAGAAGTTTTTGCTAAATATTTGAATGTCTCACCCCATTTAATTCGTCAATGGGAAAGTGGCAAAAAAAAGCCCCAAGGTTCTTCTCTGAAACTTTTATCTTTAGTGAAAAAAAAAGGTATTTCTCTGCTAGTTTAAAAACTATAGATAAATTTCAAGATGCGATCGAACTTCCCCCACAAAATCGCATCCCTCATAAATATTATTCTTTAGGGATTTCTATTATGGTATTTTCATCGGTAATAATCCCCTCTAAATTGGCATCGGTTAAATTATCTGAGAAGTTAGCACCTGTTAAATAAAGATTTTCAGGAATTTTGACTTAAATCGGCAAATCCTTTGATGACAATAGTTTTATTCTCAGGAAACTCCGCTACTAATTTAAGATTTCCCCCTAAACCTTGAATATAGTTAGCTAAAGTAGATAATAGCTGAAAATTATTTTCTCTTACTTGGCTTTTAACAATCTCATCAAGAGATAATTCTAGGTTAAGTTTTCCTAAACTAGATTTTATTTGCATTTCCCAAATTGTAGCCACACTCAACATTTTCAAATTATTAGGATTAGTTAATAACTCCATTGCTGTAGATG
>NZ_JBLZFY010000180.1:0-4657 GCF_050753365.1 Geminocystis sp. CENA526 | reverse complement strand
CACTATACACTATACACTATACACTATACACTATACACTATGCTTAATAGTTCCTGATCTATAATAGATGAAATTACTGGAGAATTAAGAAATCTTATGACAAGTGTAGTCTCGATCGCAAACAAAGAATTATGGGAAGATAGGGAATCCTTGGAAGACTATATCTTATCCCCCGAAGAATTACCCCCTACAGATTTAATTTATGATGATGGAGAGCCGATGGAAACGAACCACCACCGTATAGCAATGAATATACTTATCGATTCCGTAGAGAATTTTTTGATGAAACAACAGGATGATTTTTATGTAGGCGGTAATATGTTCATTTATTACAGTGCGACTCAAGCTCGAAATCGAGATTTTCGGGGACCTGATTTTTTTCTGGTATTGGATACTAATAGCGATGTTTTACGCAAGGCTTGGGTAGTGTGGAATGAAAATGGGCGCTATCCAGACGTAGTAATTGAACTTATGTCACCTTCTACAGCACACGCTGATAAACATGAGAAAAAAGACATTTACGAGAAGATATTTAAAACTAGAGAATACTATGTTTTTGATCCGTTCGATCGAACTTCTCTGCAAGGTTGGCGTTTAAATAATAAAATGAAATATGAAGAAATTACTCCTAACGAAAAGGGATGGCTTTTCTGTGAAAGCGTCAATCTCTGGTTAGGCACTTGGGAAGGTGTTATCCGTCGAGAAAATAATCATTGGTTGCGGTTTTTCGATCGAAATAGTAATCTTGTTTTACTACCCTCAGAAGAAGAGCAACAGAAAGCCCAACTTGCCCAAGAGGAAGCCCAACTTGCCCAACAAGAAGCTCAACAGGCTCAACAGAAAGCTCAACTTGCCCAAGAGGAAGCCCAACACGCCCAACAAGAAGCACAGTTAGCAAAAGAAAAATATGAGCGTTTAGCGGCTCGATTACGGGAATTAGGGGAAAATCCTCAAGATTATTCTTAGCAAAAATTTTGATAACTTAATTTTTTTCTCCTTTTCTTCAAAACTTAAAGAGGTATTTTTTACCTCGTAATTGAATGAAAGTTCTTCAAATTGCAGACTTTTTTAGACTTCTCCAATAATTATTTTTACCCGATTGAAAATGACGATAAACTATATTAGTTTAACGATTTCAATATCTAAATTGATTTAATTTTTCATTTCTGGAGATGTCTTTTGTAAATGTAGGGGTTGAAAAATGTTCAACCCATCTTAACCTTTAAATTAAACCCTAATTATACTTCTGCTTATTATAATCGTGGTATTATTTATGACTATTTAGTATATTTAACAGTTTTTTTAAAGAAAACAAGGGCAACTTTTGAGATAAATTTATTAACATCAAACAACCTATTTGCTTTTTTACTGACGGTTAAGGTTATTATGGATCATTGATTTTTAGCGTGTGAGAGTGTCAATGGTTCAATATCTGGTATTTTTAACAATATCCGCAAGTCTTTATGCTTTATTTGCATTAGGCTTAAATTTACAGTGGGGATTCACGGGTTTAATTAATTTTGGTCATGTAGCATTTATGACGATCGGAGCTTATACTACGGTGCTTCTGTCGGAAAAGGGTGTACCCCTCTTTTTAGCGGTGATTATTGGTGCTGTGGGTGCTTCTGTTTTGGGTTTATTAATTGGACTTAGTTCCTTGAAATTACGAGAAGATTACTTGGCGATCGTAACTATTGGAGTATCAGAGTTAGTCCGTTTGATAGTACAAAATGAACAATGGTTAACGAAAGGCACTTTTGGCATACAAAGTTACCAATTACCTTTTGCTCAATTTAAACCCAATTTTTTCGGTAAAATCTCCATGATTTTCTTATTAACCTTATTAACGGCTTTTGTGTTGTGGCAACTGTGGAAAAATATCCGTCAACAATTAGGGTTAAATCGTCAAATTCAAGGCAAAAGTTTTCAGCCTTCTAGTCGTCTGAGTATCTATATTTGGGGTGGTATCGCCCTTGTTTTCATTCTTTTAGTCTATATTAACGGTTCGATCGCACTCTATAACTATAGTTACAAAGCAGGGTTAATGTTATTAATGTTGATAATTTTAGCTTTAACTTATTATGGTTTAGATTTATTAGTACATTCCCCTTGGGGTAGGGTTTTAAAAGCGATTCGAGAAGACGAAGAAATCCCAAAAGCCTTGGGTAAAAATGTTTTTTGGTATAAATTACAATCCTTTATGTTAGGAGGTGCGATCGCAGGAATTGCAGGGGCTTTTTATAGTTGGCAATTAACCACCATTTACCCCTCCAGTTTTGAGCCTTTATTAACCTTTAATGCTTGGATTATCGTAGTGTTAGGGGGTGCAGGAAACAATGCAGGAGTAATATTAGGCGCGATCATTTTTTGGGGTTATGACTCCCTAACTCGTTTTATTTTCAACAATTCTGACGTTATCTCTGCTTCTCAGGTAGGCGCATTAAGAGTAATGATTATCGGTTTAATTTTAATGATATTAATGGTTTGGCGCCCACAAGGAATTTTAGGCAAAAAACAAGAATTATCCCTCGGAAGGTAATTGAAAAGTAATGGTGGATAGGACGATAGAGAGCAGGGTGTTTTCATTCTCGAAATTGTATTTAACTCAAAACTATAATTGACAAGAAATCTAGCCATTTTTTCTGATTAGAAAATCAATTATTATTAAAAACTATGATATTTTGGGGGAAAAGTAAGTTAAATTTATTTAATGATCGCTATTAGACGTCAGATTGCTTCGTACCTCGCAACGCTGCGCGATTTATTACACGTTGGGATAATGGTTTTCACCCATCACTCGCTGTGTAATAAATTGACAAAGCTAACAGTTTTCGTTCAATAAATTGAACTTACAAAATACAATTTTATGCTGACTTTGAAAAAACCCTGTTATTTAAGAGGGGTTAGGGGGAAGCATATTCTCACAACTCATAACGGATTGCTATATCATTAAACAACGTAATCCAAGCTACAGTTAAAAGCTATTTTTTCTTCATAATAAATCCTTTAAATTTAGTTGTTCAAATTCTTGGAAAAAGGTTAGCAAACGTTGAGCAATTTTCTTTACTCCCCCTTGAATATTTGTTTCAACATTTAAGGGTAATACGGGATCATGGAGAGATAATCGCAGTAAAAACCAACCTTGTTCTGATTCTGATGTACAGGAAACCCTAATGCCTTCATAGTTATTAGGTACAATGTTCCAATCGGGTTGGTTTGCACTAAATTCTGTTAGTTTTTCGATAACTTGATTACCATATTCTTTAAAATTTTCGGCTTTAATTATTAACCTAAATTCTTCACTTTCTACAGGTTCTTTTAATGTTTTAATTAACTCAGTTAAATCTTTATTTACTAATTTTAATTTAGCTAATTCTATTAATAATTTTGTGACTAAATACGCCCCGTCATCAAGAAAATAGTTTTCTTTTAATGCCGCATGACCAGAAGTTTCGATCGCAATCCATGATTCTCTACCTTCTTGATTTAACCGCAATGCTTCGTTAATGACATTTTTATAACCTCTTTTAAAACGATGATGCTTACCTTGCAATTCTTCCTCAATAAAGGCGGTTAAACCATCGGATGTAATGGAGTCAGTCACGATCGAACTATGGGGATGTTCTTGTAAAATAATAGCACTAATCAAGGCAATTAATTTGTTACGATTTAACTCTTTTCCTTGACTATCCACTGCTGCACTTCGATCGACATCGGTGTCAAAAATAATACCAAAATCTGCTTGATGACGGATTACAGCTTGACAAATCGACTCCATCGCTTCTTTATTTTCAGGGTTCGGGATATGATTAGGAAAAGTACCATCTGGCTCTAAAAATTGACTACCGTTTATATCCGCGCCTAAAGGTTGTAAAACTTTGGTGGCATAAAAACCCCCTGCGCCATTTCCTGCATCCACGATGATTTTTAAGCCTTCTAGGGGTTTTTCCCAGTTGTCGGGATGGTTTACCCCTTCTCGAATTTTCGTGACGAATTGATTCGCATATACCGTCATAAAATCTTTCTTTTCGATCGAACCTAACTTATCATTACTAGGAAACTCGCCTTTTTGTGCCAAAGTCAAAATATCGGTAATATCTTGCTTTTCTAAACCGCCTTTAGCGGTGAAAAATTTTAAGCCATTGCGATTAAAAGGAAGATGACTCGCCGTTAACATAATCGCACCATCACAGTTAAATCCTTCGTTAATGGTACTCATAAACATCGCTGGAGTGGAAGCCATAGCAAAATCATACACCTTTACCCCCAAAAGTTCGATCGAACCCATAAGCGCATTCATCAAGGTTTCTCCCGACAAACGGCTATCCCTACCCACAGAAATCACTAAATCTGAAGGTTGTTTGCCTTTTTGCTGACTTAACCACACAGTAAAAGCCTTACCAATGGTAGCAATAACATCAGGAGTGAGGTTAACTTCTTCCCCTTCAACACCCGTTAAAGCAACACCTCTAATATCTGAACCGTTTTGTAACTTTTGCCAATTAATATCTATCATAAAGAATTAGGAATGAAGAATTAAGAATGAAGAATTAACACTTCGACTACGCTCAGTAAGCTAGGTACAAGGAATTAAAAACTATACACTATACACTATACACTATACACTATACACTATACACTATACACTATACACTAT
>NZ_JBLZFY010000179.1:0-4708 GCF_050753365.1 Geminocystis sp. CENA526 | reverse complement strand
TCTTTTCATAATAGAGGGTATGGTTTTCCCCGTTTTCGTAAAAGGATTCGCTCAATGGTGTTTCCTCAATTCAAAACTAATCCTATTGTTGGTAATCAAATCAAATTGCCGAAAATTGGCGATATTGAGATTAATTTACATCGCCCTATTCCTGAAGGATTTGTAGTTAAGCAAGTCCAAGTAGTGAATAAAGCATCAGGTTGGTACGTCATTTGTACAATCGAGTCTGAGGGAAATATCCCTGACCCAATTCCAGATTTGGCTTATTCTAGTCTAGGTATTGATTTGGGTTTTTCTAGCCTTGTAGCTACATCCAGAAATGAAATTATTGATAGACCTAAGTTTTTAATCAGCTTACAAAGCAAGTTGACATCACTGCAACGTGAGCTAAAAGACAAAGTAAGGGGATCTAATAATTGGAAAAAAGCCTGTAAGAAAATCGCACAGTTACACGAGTACATCCATAGAGTCAGAAAAGATTATCATTTTAAACTCGCTCATTATTTGTGTGATCAAGCCAAAATGATATTTATAGAAGCAATAGACTTTAAGTCATGGGGAAGGGGGATGTTGCGTAAACACTCCCTAGACTTTGCTTTTGGTGCTTTTGTCGATATTCTGACTCTAGTAGCAAAAAAAAGAGACGTATATCTTCTCAAAGTAGATAAAGATTATACGTCTCAGACTTGTCCAAATTGCAATACTCTTACAGGTAAAAAAGATTTAAAAGAACGAGTCCATTGTTGTTCTGAATGCGGTTTTACTATTGACAGAGATGTTGCCGCCGCTATGGTAATAGAACAGCGTGGGTTAACAGCCGTTGGGCAGACGGTGTTGCGGTCTGTGGAGGATAATGGTATCGGGGCTGTAGAGAAATCGACAGCTAGAACCACCCAAAGAAGCAGAAAATCCAAGTAGCGATATTTGGAAGCCCACGCCTGTACCTTAGGTCAGCGTGGGAGTGTCACATGAGTCGCTTTAGCAGACGGTAGCTATTAGCCATGTAATTTATTACATGGTGGCTTATTGATTAACACTTTTAATTCTTAATTCTTACTTCCTAATTCCTAATTCCCATGCAGACGATCGAAAAATTAATTGACGACATACAAAAAGAAGCCCAAAAAAAGGAATTTCCCTTAGATATTCCCGTGTATGAATCCGTTGAAAAAGAACCCACTAAACCTATATTATATTTTGGTAATTTAAAGAGTAATATTTGCTTTTTTGGTAGAGATTTAGGAAGGGATGAAGTCATAGCAGGACAACCTTTAATCGGTGCTTCTGGTACGATCGTCAGAAAGATATTTTATGAAACAATTTACGGTGAAGAAACAGAAAATAAAGAGAAATTACAAAGAATAAAAGATAGGTTAATTTTAACTAATACTGTACCCTATAAACCCCCCGAAAATAAAGCCTATGGTATTAGAGTAAAAAACAGATTTCGCCCTTTTTTAGAACAGTTTTTCGTCTTTCATTGGCAAGGGAATCAGATTATTACTTTAGGTACAGAAGCCTTTAAATGGTTTGAACATTACTCCACTAAAGAGGAGTTTAATGCTTTTTGGGAACAGGGCGATCGACGCTATCAAAAACATATCCAGATTACCTTAACTGCAACAGATGAAACAGGAGAAATTCATCAAAAACCCATGACAATTTTTCCCTTACCTCATCCTTCACCCTTAAATCAAAAATATTATAATTTATTCCCTGCTATGTTACGATATACATTGTCACAGATCGAGTTTTAGAAAAGTCAGACAATGGTTAAAATAATTTCTTTATCTTTGAGTATAGTTAGTTATTTATTCTTTTTAAATGGTTGTCAGAATCCACCGCAAAAGTTACCTCCTTTACCTCAAGATTCTGCCATTCAAGTATATTTTAATCATAACCAAGCCCAAGGCAAAGAATATTTAGAACCCTATCGTAATATTGTCCGTCATGGTGATAATTTAGAAGCCATAATGATTGAGGCAATAAACTCAGCAAATACCTCTTTAGATATAGCAGTTCAAGAAATAAATTTAAGTCAATTAGCAAGGGCAATTGTGGCGAAAAAACAAGAAGGAGTAAAAGTAAGAGTTGTTATCGAAAATAATTATAATTTACCTTTAAATAGACTCAATAATAATCATGGTTTAGGTATCTTAAAAAAAGCTAATATTCCTATTATTGACGATCGAGAAGACGGCAGTAAAGGCAGTGGTTTAATGCACCATAAATTTATTATTATAGATAGCAAAAAAGTAGTAACAGGCTCAACAAACTTTACCTTAAGCGATGTTCACGGCGATTTTGATAACTTAAACACGAGGGGAAATGCTAATCATTTATTAGTCATAAATAGCCCCGCATTAGCTAAAATTTTTACTCAAGAATTTAATTATCTTTGGGGTGATGGGGTAGGTAAAAAACAAGATAGTTTATTCGGTTTACAAAAACCACCTCGAACTCCTCAAACTCTTAGAATAGGAGATAGTATCGTCACGGTCAAATTTTCCCCTATATCCCCCACAAAATCATGGCAAAATACTCCCAATGGTTTAATCGCTAATACCCTACAATTAGCCAATAAATCTATTGATTTAGCCTTATTTGTATTTACTGATCAAGGAATATCTAATACTTTACAAAAAAAATCTTTACAAGGAGTAGAAATTAAGGCATTAATCGATCGAAATTTTGCCTTTCAATACTATAGTGAAGGACTAGATTTATTAGGGGTAGCATTACCCTTTCAATGTAAATATCAACCCAATAATAACCCTTGGCAAAATCCTATCGACACCGTTGGCATCCCCAATTTAGAAAGGGGTGATAAATTACATCATAAATTTGGCATTGTGGACGATTCGATCGTAATTACAGGATCGCATAATTGGTCAAATGCGGCAAATCATATCAACGATGAAACCCTTTTAATTATCAATAATCCCCTCATTGTGCAACACTTTCGCCGAGAATTTGATCAACTATATGAAGATGCAATACTTGGCATTCCCGACTATATTCACGAAAAAATTGAGACGGAAACCGCTAAATGTGGACTTTAAAGATACATCTTAGCTTAACTTCAAAACTATTTTTTATCACAAAATAAATCCTAAATTATGCTTATGTCCTCCAAATTACAAAAAAAACTTTCGAGTCCTTTGAAAATTGGTACAGTAATAATTAATAGCCGTGTTTTACAATCTCCTCTTTCGGGAGTGACGGATTTAGTATTTCGCCGTTTAGTCAGAAAATATGCACCTGACTCCATGACTTATACCGAGATGGTAAGCGCCACAGAAATTCATCATCTCAAAGAATTACCGAAACTCATGGAAATTGATCCGAATGAGCAACCTATCAGTATTCAGCTATTCGATTGTCGTCCCGATTTTATGGCACAAGCCGCCCAAAAAGCTGTTAAAGAAGGCGCAAAAACCATTGATATTAATATGGGATGTCCTGTTAATAAGATTACCAAAAAAGGCGGAGGTTCGCGCTTATTACGACAACCTGAAATTGCCTGTTCGATCGTACGGGAAGTTACAAAAGCCGTGGACGTACCCGTCACAGTCAAAACTCGTTTAGGTTGGAATGACGAAGAAATCAACATTATCGACTTTGCCCAAAGAATGGAAGACGCAGGAGCGAGTATGATAACTATACATGGACGTACCAGAGAACAAGGTTACACAGGCACTGCTCGATGGGATATAATCGCCCAAGTCAAGGAAAAACTAACCATTCCCGTCATTGCCAACGGTGATATTTTTTCTGTGGAAGATGCCCTTCGTTGTCTGGAAGTGACACAAGCTGACGGGGTGATGTGTTCCCGTGGCACTCTCGGTTATCCCTTTTTAGTGGGAGAAATTGATTTTTACCTCAAAAATAACCAAAATCCTATTTTACCCACCTTAAAAAAGCGTTTAGACTGTGCTAAAGAGCATTTAATTGGTCTATGGGAGTATAAAGGACAACGAGGAATTTTCCAAGCCCGAAAACACTTATCTTGGTATTGTAAAGGCTTTAGTGGTGCTTCTGAATTGCGCGATCGATGTTCCCGTATCAACTCCGTAGAGGAGGGGTTGTTTTTATTAGATGAAGCCTTGAAAGAATTAACAATTAACAATTAACAATTAACAATTAACAATTAACAATTAACAATGGAAAACCCCTGTAATTTTTTCCTGTTATATAAAACTTACTCATAGTTACCTATGACGTTTATTTTCTGCTTCTACCAGTCAAGTCGGCTTGATACTGTCCACAGACGTTAATTCGGCTGTAACCCAACCTATTTTTTCTCTAATTACTTCTTCGGGTGCTTTTTCCAAATTTATGGACGCATTGAGATCTCGATCGATGGATAACCCACACTCATCACAAACATATAACCGCTCAGACAAAGACAAAGTTTCTTTTTTATGTCCACAATTACTACATTTTTTTGATGAGGGATACCATTGGTCAATTAGATCAATACGATTAGCATACCACTGAGCCTTATAAGTTAGTTGACGTTTAAACTCATACATTCCCAAATCTGCTATCGAACTAGCTAACTTGTGATTAGCCATCATTCCTTGCACATTCAGGCTTTCAATCTTAATATGACCATAAGTCTTACATAACTTTGTCGTAGTCTGCTGTAAAAAATCTTGACGTTGACAAGCCACCTTGTAATGTTGTTTCCTAACTTTATTGTAGT
>NZ_JBLZFY010000178.1:0-5032 GCF_050753365.1 Geminocystis sp. CENA526 | reverse complement strand
ATTTTTAAAATAATCAAAGCTATACATAATAAAGTTTATATTAATTATTTTCTATTAATTTTGCATAACTACTGTAAAAGAGCCGTTTTAGTTATTTTCAATAATTAATAAAAATTGAAATATAGCAATTCTCGTTTTGGTGAGGTACAAAAATTGTCGTTGAAAGGCAAGAGGCAAGAGGCAAGAGGCAAGAGGCAATAAAAAATGTACCTCATAATTTTAAAAACCGCTATAAATGCGTTTGAGCTTATCATAATTGACACAATAATAAGTTCGATCGAATCCCATACATATTATAGATAATATTGAAATTATTACTAAAAATAAAAGATAAATTAAATACTTATCTTAGATTTTAAATTATCAAAATAATATCATTTATTGAAAGTTTTTCTAACACTTTTCTCAAAGAATAATTTATCATATTGACAAGAAACATTGTTTTCTGACAGTTATTATATTTTATTTTCAAATTTTAAATTTCTAATACTTAATTAAGATGACTTTAACACAAGTTTGGGGGGCTTTAATTATTCTAGTTATTTCCCCTATTATTGGGGCAATTCCTCTCATTGATTGGTTTACTTATGCAGTGTCAGGAAAGGAGTTAACAAAATTAGGCACGGGTAATATTTCGGTGTCGGCGGCTTTTTATCATGGCGGTAAATTGGCAGGTATCTTAGCAGTTTTATCCGAAGCAGGAAAGGGTGTCGCAGTGGTTTTATTAGCAAGGATTTTCTTTCCTTTTGGCTCAACTTGGGAAATTATCGCTATCATCGCTTTAGTGTTAGGGCGCTTTTATGGGGGAAAAGGTGCAGGTGCTACTAATGTCACTTGGGGAATTGTGACTCATAATCCTCTCGCTTCTGTCTTAATTGCTTTGTTGGGAGGGGTGAATTTTACTATCTGGCGTGAAAGGCAAAGGGGAAGAGTTGGGGTGTTGGTTTTAATGGTGGTGGTGTTATCGGCACAAAGGGTGCATGATATTAGTTATATTTTAAGCTCGATCGTACTGGCGGGGTTGTTAATTTGGATATATCAACGCATGGAAGATGATTTAGAATTAAATCCTAACCAAGTTAATGGGGAGTCGGCAAAAGTGTTTCGTTTTTTTCGAGGAGATCAAGGTATTCTTAGTTTAAATGATGTGTTAGATGCTCGTAAAGTAGGCTCAAAAGCCTCTAATTTGGCACAGTTGCAACGATGGGGTTATGATGTACCTCCAGCATGGATAATCAAAGCAGGAGATGATATTTTCCGTCTCTGTGAGTTTTTACAACCTTCTGAAAGTAATCCTTTAGTAGTTCGATCGAGCGCTTTAGATGAGGATTCTTTGACGGCATCGGCGGCGGGAATTTATGAGAGTTTTCTTCACATCACCGATAAGGAAAGTTTACAACAGGCTATCATTAATTGTTTGTCTTCCTATGATAGTTCGATCGCGCAAAATTATCGTCAAAATCGAGACAAAAACCCTCAAGGCATGGCGGTAATTGTGCAAAAACAAATACAGGGTTTATATTCTGGTGTCGTCTTTAGTAGAAATCCTGTCAATCAATTAGAAGATTGTGTGTGTATAGAAGCCTTAGCAGGATTAGCGACTCAAGTGGTGTCAGGGGAGTTTACTCCCGAAACCTATCAGGTGTATTTTCCCGAAGTGACTTTACAAGGAGAAGGAGAAACCCCTAGGGAAGTGTTAATAGAAGTGGCAAAAATGGCGAGGGAAATCGAAAATCTTTCCCAAGGGCAACCTCAAGATATAGAATGGACTTATGATGGTGAAAAAATTTGGTTATTACAAACTCGTCCTATTACCACTCTACAACCATTATGGACAAGAAAAATTGCCTCAGAAGTTATACCCGGTGTAATACGACCTTTAACATGGTCAATTAATCAACCTCTTACCTGTGGAGTTTGGGGGGATATTTTTACCATTGTTTTAGGCAAAAAAGCCGATAATTTAGACTTTACTAAAACTGCTACTTTACATTATCATCGAGCTTATTTTAATGCGACTCTTTTAGGAGAAATTTTTAAGCGCATGGGGTTGCCTCCTGAGAGTTTAGAATTTCTGACTCGTGGTGCAAAATTTACTAAACCTCCTCTTTCTGCTACCCTTACTAATTTATTTGGATTATGGCGTTTATTGAGCCATGAATTAGCATTATACGATCGTTTTTACTCTGATCTCGATCGATATTTTAATCCTTTATTAGATGAATTAATAGAAATAAATCCTAATAGTTTATCTTCTCCAGATTTATTAAAAAGAATAGAGTATATATTGAAAATACTAAAAAGAGCTACTTACTATAGTATTTTAGCCCCTTTAAGTTTTAATTTAAGATTAGGATTATTTAAAGTATCTCCTGATGATTTAGATTATAGCAATATTCCTGAAATAGCCTCTTTAAACGAAATTAAAAAAATTGCGATCGAAGCCCGAAAGTTATTACCGAAAAACGAATTAGAAACCATAGACTTAAATAATTACGCCGCTTTTTTTGCCTATTTAACAGAAACAAATGAGGGAGAATCTATCTTACAAAATTTAGATAAATGTTTAGAAACATACGGATATTTAAGTGAAGTTGCTACCGATATATCAGTGCCAAGATGGAGAGAAAATTCTCGGGTAATGAAAATGATGTTTACCAAATTTGTGGGAGAAAGTTTTACCGAATCAAGTATAACTAAAATGGAGAAAAAAGCCGATAAATTAAACGTTAATATAGTTCAAAAAAGATTAGAACTTAAAGGAAAAGTTAGTCAAATTTATTCGCAACTTTTAGCCCATTTAAAATATAGTTTTTTAGCCTTAGATAAACAAATATTAACACTTCCTATGTTAAGTGAAGAAGAAGATATATTCTTTTTAAAACTAGCCGAAATTAGAGACTTGATTCAACAAAAAAAACCCGAATTAAACATAAGCAACTTGATTAAAGAAAGAAAAAGAGAATGGAAAGAAAATAAAAAAATCACCACTATTCCTTACTTAATCTATGGTAATCCTCCTCCCATTGACTTAAGCTATAAATACACTCCCAACCTGACTAATTCATGTCTGCAAGGTATCGGTGCTAGTGCAGGAATCATTGAAGGTAAAATAAAAATAGCTAAAACTATCAGCGATAACGATAACATTGATTCTGATACTATCCTAGTTGTACCCCATACCGACTCAGGCTGGTCAACTATTCTAGCCCAAGCAGGGGGCATTATCGCAGAAGTAGGGGGAAAACTCTCCCACGGTGCAATTATCGCCAGAGAATACAAAATTCCTGCGGTTATGGATATTCACCACGCCACAGAAATTTTACAAGATGGTCAATTAGTGCGTTTAAATGGAGTAAAAGGCACTGTGGAAATCATGAAGAATGAAGAATGAAGAATGAAGAATTAAAAACTATTCACTATTCATTATTCTCATCAAAAGACTTTTCAGCAGACTCTACTTATTTGGTTGGGTTCTGCTATCACTAACCAAACCGATATATTAAACTATAATGAGTTAGAGATTTGATTTTCTTCATACTGAGAAAAAAATCAGGCAATATGCTTAGGAAAAAGTCGTCAAACATCATTTACTGAATTTTAAAAGGATTTCTGATGGAAAAACCCTATGATATAAAATCAGAGTTACAAATCAATCAAAAATTTCTACAACAAATTACTGATAATTTCCCCCAAATTCTTTATATTTTAAATCCCATAACATGGACAAATATATATATTAATCGTCATTGTACTAAGATTTTAGGTTATACCACCCAAGACTTTATTGAGGGGGGAAGTCAAATTTTTTTCGATATTTTACATCCCGAAGATTTACCTTTACTTTACAGTAATAGAGATTTTTGGAAAACCGCTCAAGATGATGATATTTTAACGACAGAATATCGAATGCGTACTAAAAATGGCGATTGGATTTGGTTACGATCGAAATATATTGTATTTGAAAGAGATGACAATAATCAAGTTATTAAAGTATTAGGCACAGCCCAAGATATTACACAGGAAAAAATCATTGAGTCCACTTTAAAGGAAAATCAAGAACTTTTTGAAAGATTAACTAATGCTTCGCCAGTAATTCTTTATATTCTCATTGGAAATGAAGATGGTATTGTTTGTTTTGAATATTTGAGTCCAGCTTTTGAACAAATCCACGAAGTTTCAGTAGAAAAAGCCATGAAAGATAGTTCGATTCTATTTGAACAGATTCACCCCGAAGATGTCAAGGGGTATAAACAAGCCATCCGCAAATGTATGGAGACTTTAGAAAACTTTAGCCATGAATGGCGTATTGTCACCCCATCGGGTAAAATCAAATGGATAAAAGCCAATTCTAGCCCCAAAAAACGCCCCAATGGAGAGATTGCTTGGCATGGAGTGGTTATCGATACCACCCAAAGAAAAGAAGCCGAATTAGCCTTACAAAAAGCCAAAGAAATGGCGGAGGAAGCTAACCAAGCTAAAAGTCAATTTCTCGCTAATATGAGTCATGAAATTAGAACGCCGATGAATGGTGTTTTAAGTATGAGTGAACTATTGTTCACAACTTCATTAACGCCTTATCAAAAAGATATTCTTAAAACCATTGTGGATAGTGGTAAAAGTCTGTTAGTAATTCTTAATGATATTCTTGATTTTTCTAAAATTCAATCGGGAATGCTCGAATTAGAAGAAGAATCGTTTATTTTAGAGGATGTGATCAAATCTGTATGTTATTTGTTTTATCAACAGTCGATCGAAAAGGGCATCAACTTAACCTATTTTATCAATCCTGATGTACCTTATCGCATCATCGGAGATTCCACCCGTTTGCGACAAATTTTGTTTAACCTTGTGGGTAATGCCGTTAAATTCACCCCAAAAGGAGAGGTTTTTGTTTTTGTTAGCAGTGAAATTTTAGCTTAAACGGCGAGAAGCCCCACACTTTGTTTTCGAGTAAAAAAAATAATTAAAACAAGTGTGGGATGAATCGCCAGTGACGTGATAAAATAACTATAGGTTAACCACCTCAACC
>NZ_JBLZFY010000177.1:0-5052 GCF_050753365.1 Geminocystis sp. CENA526 | reverse complement strand
GGAGAGGGGGGAGAGGGGGGAGAAAATGCTGTAAAATCTTGTTTCAACCAGTCAACTTACCTACTTATTATGCAAACTATAGCGGTTTTTAAAATTATGAGGTACATTTTTTAATTGCCTCTTGCCTCTTGCCTTTCAACGACAATTTTTGTACCTCACCAAAACGAGAATTGCTATATTATGCAAACTAGATTTATTAAGTCTGATTTTGTCTTTAAAATTGACTAACTTTTGATAGAGTATTATAACAAACTCAGTAAAACATAATTAACAAAAAAATAATGAATATTCAAACACCAAATTGGGTTAAAAATGCTGTTTTTTATCAAATATTTCCCGATCGATTTTCTATAGGAAAACCTCCACAAAATTATCCTAATTATTGGCAATCATCAAACCTAGAATCATGGGAAAGTTTACCAACTCCTCAGAAATATAAAGGCGGAAATTTTTGGGGTGTCATCGATAAATTAGACTATTTACAAGATTTAGGCATTAACGCTATTTATTTTACTCCCGTTTTTCAATCGACTTGTAACCATCGCTATCATACCCACGATTATTACCAAATTGATCCCCTTTTAGGTGGAAATGATGCTTTTCTCGAATTTTTAAAACAAGCCCATAAACGGGATATTAAAGTAGTCTTAGATGGAGTTTTTAACCATGTGGGGAGGGGTTTTTTCTTCTTCAATGATATTTTAGAAAATGGACCTCATTCCCCTTGGTTAGACTGGTTTAAAATTGAAGGATGGCCTCTTAGTGCCTATGATGGTTCATATCCTGCTAATTATGTGAGTTGGGTGAATAATCGTGCTTTACCACAATTCAACCACAGCAATCCTCAAGTGAAAGAATACATCATGCAAGTAGCGGAATATTGGCTGAATCAAGGTATTGATGGATGGCGTTTAGATGTACCCTATGAAATCGAGGAGGAGGGTTTTTGGCAGGAGTTTCGCACAAGGGTAAAAGCAGTTAATCCCACCGCTTATATTGTGGGAGAAATTTGGACAGATTCTCGACAATGGTTAGATGGTAGTCAGTTTGACGGTGTAATGAACTATCTTTTTACAGCTCCTACTATGGCTTTTTGTGGTGGCGATCGAATTTTAAGAGAACACGTTGAGACTCCTCCTTATTACCCCTACCCTGCCATTAAAGCGGAAGAATATCAACGCAAAATCGAAGAATTACTGAATCTTTATGATTGGGAAATCACCTTAACTCAACTGAATTTGTTAGCCAGTCACGACACCGCTAGACTATTAACCATTGCTGGAGGAGACATTAAAACTGTCGAATTATGTACATTATTATTGTTAACTTTCCCCGGTGCACCTAGTATTTATTATGGTGATGAAGTGGGTTTAGAAGGTGCATTAGACCCAGATTCAAGACGTAGTTTTCCTGATAAAAAATATTGGAATCAAAACCTTTTAAATTATCATAAAAAATTAATTCAATTAAGACAGGAATATCCAGCATTAAGACAAGGTAAATATCAAGTTTTATTTGCTCAAGAAGATATTTATATTTTTAGTAGAACTTTAAATAATGAAAAAATTATAGTGGCTATTAATACCGATATTCAACCTCAAGAAGTAACGTTAGATTTTGAGGGTTCGATCGAAAAAATATTATTTGGACAGGGTAGTTTTATGATAGATAATCACGGGGTTCGATCGAGTTTAACTATCAATTTATCGCCTCGTAGTGGCTTAATTTTCCTTTAAATTACGATGTAAAAGTTACCGTATGGCTTATGTTAATATCTCAGATTATAACTGATAAGTTATTTAGGGTTTGCTGAAAAAGTATTTTGATGAAGAGATGGAAGAGCGGATTTGGGAAAAGGGAAAAGGGAAAAGGGAAGAGTGAATAAGTTACAAAAATCAAGGTTTTGAGGCTTTGTATTGGCGTATAATTACAGGATTGTTTTAAATAAAATTTAGTAAAAATTGTGAAAATTGAACACTTTTTAGTTAATGTAGTATGCCAAAACATTGTTTAGCGATCGACCAGTCTTCTTGGGTATGCACCACTAAAATTCTCACGGCAGAATCATCGGTAGCGATGTCTTTATCTCGACAAAATTGATTATTTTTTTCTGTATCTAATTTTAAGCCTAAAAACCCTAATTTTTCACAGATTTTCTCTCTTATAAAAGCGGAATTTTCTCCTACTCCTGCCGTAAAAACTAACCCGTCTAATCCCCCCAAAGAAGGCAACATACTGCAAATAACTTCTTGAATACGGTTAATATAAATTTCTACTGCCAATTTAGCTTTTATATCACCTTTTTCCATCTCCTCTAAAACCGTGCGCAAATCCCCTGAAATTTCTGAAATGCCCCATAATCCTGATTCTTTATTCAAAATTTTGTCAATTTTCGCCCCATCATAACCGTATTCTCTCATTAAATAAGTCACAATGGCAGGATCGATCGAACCGCTACGAGTCCCCATCATTACCCCTTCTAAGGGCGTAAACCCCATACTGGTATTAACACTAACACCATCTTTTACCGCCGTAATTGAGCAACCATTACCTAAATGACAAGTAATCAACTTAAGACTATCTAAGGTTGGATTGAGAATTTCGGCTGTACGTTGGGCTACATATTCATGGGAAATACCGTGAAAACCATAACGCTGAATCCCCTTTTCGTAATATTCGTAAGGGATAGGATAAATTTTGCCATAATCAGGGATAGTGCGATGAAAAGCTGTATCAAACACTGCAACTTGAGGAATATCTTTATTTATCTTCTCAATACTTTCAATGCCTTCCAAATGAGCAGGATTATGATTAGGCGCTAAAGAGATTAAATCCCGAATCGTCTGTTTTACCTCCTCAGTAATCAAAATTGCCTGAGAAAATTTATTTCCCCCATGTACTACCCTATGACCAACTACACTTATATCCGAAAAATCATTGATAACTTTAGTCTCCCCCTCCTTCAAAGTATTCAACATAGTGTTAATGCCCATTTGACGATAAGACATCGGTAACTCTAAGGTGATTTTATTATCGTTAGCCTCGACTTTTAATAGTCCATAGTTACTACTAACCGTCCAATCAATAGTTGCCTCCCAAAGAGGAGAAGGAGGAAAAATGATATTATCAAGGGATTTTATATCATATAAACAACTTTTTTGACTACTTGAACCAGCATTAAGAACTAAGATTTTCATAGCTTAAATTGACATTTTCTCTTTAAGTTTGCGCAAACGGCTTGATAAACTTCTCACAATTTCCAGAGCAAATAAAGGAGTTTCTTGTAATAAGAATAAAAATCTTTCTTTATTCAATTCCGCTAATTTACAATCGGTTTTAGCGATGGCAGTAGTTACCCTATCATGAGTTAATTGTACCAAAGCACCTTCTCCAAAAACATCATGCTCTTCGATGGTTTCGATAACTTTACCGTTACGCCATAATTCTACTTCACCTTTCATTAAAGCAAACATTTTATCTCCCTTTTCTCCTTCCTTAAAAATAACCTCTCCTGCACAAAAGTCATGGGTTTTGAGATGATTAAAAAATAAGTCAATAACGTCACTGGGTTCTAGCATAAGATCATATTCTAAAGTACTGAATCTATATTGTCTCAGGTCATGGAAATTTTTAGGTTAAGAAATTGTTAATTAATATTTTGAGTAGATTCAAGTTAAAAAATCTCCTAATCTTCGATCGTAATAATGCCGTGAGGACACATCTGAGCTACCCAACAATTTAAGTTGGGATCATTTATACTATTTTGTACTTTTTGGGCGATCGAAGTGGCTTCTTGTTCTGTAGTACACAAAGCAAAAACAGTCGGTCCTGAACCTGACATCATTGCTCCCAAGACATTTTCATTCCGAAAAGCGGTTATAAGCTCTGATACGGCTGGATATTCAGGTAAAACGACTTTTTCGAGGTCGTTATATAATAACCTTCCTATGGCTTTACTATCCTTATTTGTGATAGCTTTCACCAACTCTCCACTATGTACTTGATGAGTACGACTTTTTACCTCTTTTCCATCGGAGACGTAAAACTGCTCATACTGTTGTCGATAAGCATTATAAGCCCAAGGAGTAGAAACCCCCAAGTTACTATATTTAGCAAGGATAACCCATATATCGGTCAAATCTGACAAAGGCTCGATTTCTTCCCCTCTTCCCGTAGCGATCGAAGTACCTCCAGAAATACAAAAAGGTACATCTGAACCTAACAAACTAGCTAAATCTCGTAATTCTGGTTGTGTTAGTCCTAATGACCACATTAAATTAATGCCAACTAATACACCTGCACCATTGGTTGAACCTCCTGCAAGTCCTGCGGATACAGGGATATTTTTTTCGATCGTAATATCGACACCGCCAAAATTACGGGCGGCTTTCGGGAATTTTTCCTGCATCAAAGTCACGGCTTTATAGGCTAAATTGCTATTATCTAATGGTACTTCGGGATTCTGACAATAGAGACGTATATTATCTGTGCCGTTGGCGCGTAAATGGATTTTATCACCCAAATTGACGCTTTGCATAATCATCACTAATTCATGATAACCGTCAGCTCGATGACCTATAATTTCTAAGTGAAGATTAATTTTAGCAGGGGCAAATAAAGAGTAGGATTGCATAGTAATTAGGAATTAGGAATTAGGAATTAGAAATTAGGAATTAGAGGGTGAATTTTTATTCTTCATTCTTCATTCTTCATTCTTCATTCTTCATTATGAGCATAGATCAAAAACATCCTTTAGGTCATATCGATCGAGAAATCGTCAAAAAAATATTTGTTGAGGGTAAAACTGATTATAACTTAGCAGAGGTAGCGCGGTTAAAAATTCGTTACCAAAATTTTCCGGGGGCGAGGGATATTCAGTTTGACTTAGAAACCATCATCAAAGAATGGGATATGACAGAAGAAGAACTTTTTGCTCAAGCAAGAATATTACACAGTTCAGGTTCAATATACCGTAAACCATCCCCAGATGATCAAGAAGACTGGAGTTAACATGAAAATGAGAGGGGGAAGAGGGGGAAGAGGGGGGAGAGG